>NZ_LMCV01000004.1:0-260321 GCF_001424925.1 Pseudomonas sp. Root329
TTGTACGGAGATCGATTCATCAGGCCGACCTGGTGAAATGAAGGCCTGCCTGACGGCAGGCCATTACCGGCCCGCACACAAAAAATCTGACACTCTCGTGTTCACAGAAGATCCCCTGTGGGAGCGAGCTTGCTCGCGATGCTTTTCAGACTTTCAACACCTTCCCGCCAATGGCCACCGCCACCAGCAACACCGCCATCAACCCGAAGGCAAAACTCAAACTGCTGCCATGGGCGATAAACCCGATCAACGCAGGCCCCGCAAGAATGCCCGCGTAACCCAGCGTGGTAATGGCCGGCACGGCGACGCTTTCGGGCATCACCGTCTGTTTACCCACTGCGGTGTACAGCACCGGCACAATGTTCGAACAACCCGCCCCCAACAATGCATACCCCACCAGCGCCGCTTCCCAACTCGGGGCGAAGGTCGCCACAAACAGGCCCGCTGCGGCCGTCAACCCACCGAATACAATCACCCGCGTAGCGCCGAGACGACGCACGATCGAATCACCGGTCAAACGTCCGACGGTCATGGTCAACGCAAACGCCGCGTAACCCAGTCCCGCATAAGCGGTGTCGATCCCGCGTTCCTGTGCCAGGAATACCGCGCTCCAGTCGAGCGCCGCGCCTTCGGCGAGGAACACGATGAAACACATCCCGCCGATGAACAGCACGATGCCATGGGGAACGGCAAACGCCGGCCCCGAACTTTCGCTGCCGTAAGGCAAGAGGTGCGGCGCGGCCTTGGCCAGGGCGATCAGCAGCATCACGATCACCACCAGCGTCGCCCCCAGCGGTGAAACCCCGAAGCCGAGCAGGGCGCTGACGCCCGCCGCACCGACAATCCCGCCCAGGCTGAACAGCCCATGGAAACCCGACATCATGGTCTTGCCGCTGGCCCGTTCGACGATCACCGCTTGCAGGTTCACCGTCGAATCCACTGTGCCAAGGCCCGCGCCGAACATGAACAACGCAGCAATCAACGCCGGAATCGACGTCACCGTCGCCAACAGCGGCAGGGCTGCACAAATCAGCAACACCCCGGCGCTCACCACCCGGCGACAACCGAAACGCGTGGCCAGAAGCCCCGCCATCGGCATCGCCAGAATCGACCCCACCCCCAGGCACAACAGCAGCAAACCGAGCGTCCCTTCATCCAGCCCGGCCCGAGCCTTGGCGTAGGGCACCAGCGGCGCCCATGCTGCAATGCCGAAACCGGCAATGAAAAAAGCGATGCGCGTGGACATTTGTTCCAGGCGTCCGGGAACAAATGCGGTTTGAGTGTTGAGGTTGGTCATATCAATCCTTGGCAAAAAACGTCGCGTACAAGGGACAGTGACTCACCGGTGAGGGTTCGATCAGCGTCCGCCCAGGTTCGCGGTGAGGCAGGGTGACATCCTTGCACAGCCTGACGGTGTTTCGCGATATGTTGAGCCCGACCAATGATTTCTTAAGGGAGGGCGCCATGGCGCGGAGGTACGATGCACGAGGCAATATCTACATGGTTGTGGCGCCTGAGGACTTGCGCAGCAATGGTATTGACATACCTGATCAGGCCAGCGACGCCGCGCAAACCCGCAAGGTCTGGGCGTTGGCGGCCATCGAGGCATGCTGTGGCTGGGCCCCCGGCACACAACCACCGGGCAGCAAGGCCCATCGTAGCGATGGTTTGCTGGTGGGGCCGTTCCAGTCGTCGCATCCTTTTGATGTGTTGATCGTGAACACCGACGGCACCCTGGCCGAGCGTAGCGGCAACGGCCTGACGATTTTTTCCCAGGCGCTCAGCGACCTTGGGCTCTGGCCGAGGGACGAGGCGTGTCTGCTCAGGGTTCATCATGACAAGGCCGATATGCCTTCACCGGGAGAAACATCGGTGAAACTGGCGCAGGTCGAAGGTGTGCACGGTTTTTGGCTGGACTTGGGCAAGCCTGCCTTCGGGCCGGGGGCAGTCAGTGCCGAAGGGGTTGAAGGCGTGGCATTCAATGGTCACGAACTCAGCCATGTGCAGCCGTTGTCGGCGCTCGATCCCGCCTGGTCTCGAAGCCAGTTCGTGCGCATCGGTAATCCACATTGTGTGACGTTTTTAGAAAGCGCCGATGCCTTGCCGGGCAATGAGCAGATGCGTGAACCGCGGTTGTCCGAAGGGCTGACGCGTATCGCTTACGCCATGCCGACCGGGGCGGGGGAGCCGTGTGCTGCTGGCGTGAATCTGCAATGGGCGATGCTTGAGTCTGAAGGGCGAGTCGTCGCGCGGGTATTCGAGCGTGGAGAAGGGCCGACGGCGTCGTCGGGTACCAGCGCCAGTGCGGTGGCTTGCGCGGCGTGGCGGGTGGGTTGGGTCAGCGCCGGGGAGGTCAAAGTGGTTATGCCCGGCGGTACGGCGCCGATTCTTCTGGAGGAAGAGCTGGGTGAGTTGAGTCGGGTCAGGTTATTCGGGACGGCGCGGTTGATGGGGTGATTGTTAGATCGCCATCGCGAGCAGGCTCACTCCCACAGGGGATTTGTGAACGACACAGATCCAATGTGGGAGCGGGCTTGCTCGCGAAGGCGTCAGCCCGGTCAACCAAAATTCAGTGCTGATCGCCGAAGAACTCCACCACCGGCATCTGCCGCTTCATCAACACCTTGCCATCGCGCACCGAATACAGCGGCAAGCCCTGGCTGCGGATCACTTCGTAATCACTGTCCGCCGACAGAATCAGCAAATTCGCCGGCCGCCCGCGTTCCAGTCCATAACGATCACCCAGGTTCATGGCCTTGGCGCTGTTGTCGGTGACCAGGTCCAGTGCGCTTTGCAGGTTGCGGTAACCGAGCATGTGGCAGATGTGCAGGCCGGCTTCGAGCACCCGCAAGATATTGCCGTTGCCCAGCGGGTACCACGGGTCGACGATCGAGTCCTGACCGAAACACACGTTCATCCCGGCTTCGAGCAGTTCGTTGACACGGGTCACGCCACGGCGTTTCGGGAAGTTGTCGAAGCGCCCTTGCAGGTGAATGCTTTCGGTGGGGCAGGAGACAAAACTGATCCCCGAATGCCCGAGCAGGCGGAACAGTTTGGCGCAGTAAGCGTTGTCGTAAGAGCCCATGGCCGTGGTGTGGCTGGCGGTCACTCGCGAACCCATGTCGCGGCTGCGGGCTTCTTCGGCCAGCACCTCCAGAAAGCGTGAGTGCGGGTCGTCGGTTTCATCGCAATGCACGTCCACCAGGCAACCGGTGCGCTCGGCCAGGTCCATCAGGAACTTCACTGAGCTCACGCCTTGATCGCGGGTGTACTCGAAATGCGGAATGCCGCCGACCACATCGGCGCCCATGCGGATCGCTTCTTCCATCAGCTCGCGACCGTTGCGGTACGACTCGATGCCTTCCTGCGGGAACGCAACGATCTGCATGTCAATCAGGTGACGGCTTTCCTCGCGCACTTCGAGCATCGCCTTGAGCGCGGTGAGCTGCGGGTCGGTGACGTCGACGTGGGTGCGCACGTGCTGGATGCCGTGGGCGGCGAGGGTCTGGATGGTTTTTTTGGCGCGGGTCTTGGTGTCCTCTTCGGTGATGGTCGCCTTGCGCTCACCCCAGCATTCGATGCCTTCGAACAGGGTGCCGCTCATGTTCCAGCGCGGTTCGCCGGCGGTGAGCGTGGCGTCGAGGTGAATGTGTGGCTCGACGAAGGGTGGCACCACCAGATTGCCGCCGGCGTCCAGATCATCGGGGCCCAGGGTTGGCGCTTCGGTCTGTCGGGCGATGTTGCTGATCAGGCCGTTTTCAAGGTGCAACTCATGCAGGCCATCTTGGTTGCGCAGGCGGGCGTTGATGATGTGCATCAGGCGAATCCTTTTATAGATCTTGTAATGGTGCGTTGGCAGTACGGGCACCCAGCACGCCGGTCAGTAACACATACGTTAGCGCGGCAGCGGCAATCCCTACCAGCGGCGCGACCCACGGTGAGCTGAATGCAGTAACGGTGCCGACTGCGTAGGCGGCCAAACCGGCCCAGTTGAACGCTGGCAACCGGGCATCGGCCAGACGTGGGTATTGACCACGATAACGGTAGAAGAAGTCCGCCATGATCACGCCGCCAATCGGCGGAATCACGGTGCCCAGCAGAATCAGGTAGGGCACCAGCATGTCGTACATGCCCAGCAGTGCCAGCAACGTGCCGATCACCGCGCCCGCCAGGGTCACGGTCTTGCGCCGGCCGGTGCGCAGCAAGTTGCAACCGGCGACGGCGAAGTTGTAGATGGTGTTGTCCTGGGTACTCCAGATATTGAGCAGCAGCATCGCCATTGCCGCCATGGCGAAGCCTTGCAACAGCAACACTTCGACCACGTCCGGTTGCTGGTAAACGATGGCACCGTAGGCACCGATCAACACCATCAGGCCGTTGCCGATGAAGAAACCGATCAGGCTCGCCAGCACCGCGACGCGTGCTGAGCGGGAGAAACGCGTCCAGTTGGTCGCCTGGGTTGCGCCACTGACAAAGGTGCCGAACACCAGGGTAATGGCGGTCGACCAATCCAGTGTCCCCGTCGGGACTACCGCGAGCAAACCGTCGAGCCCGCCGACCTTCACCGTGGCCACCCACATCGACAGCATCAGCAGCAACATCATCGCCGGTACGGCGATGTACGACAGAATCTCCAAACCGCGATAACCGACATACGCGGTCGCGCAAAACACCAGGCCGAACAGCACCATCAGCCCGAGAACGGTGCCCTCGCTCAATTCGAAATACTTGCCCAGCACCACGGCGGCAGTGGCCGTGCCCCAGGCGTACCAGCCGATCTGGGTAAAACCGAGGATCAGGTCGCTGAGCTTGCTGCCCACCTCACCGAAGCAAAAGCGTCCCATCAGCACCGAGTTCAGGCCGCTCTTGAAGGCGATGTAACCCAGGCCTGCGGCGTAGATCCCCAGCAGCAGATTGCCGACGATAATCACCGCCATCATTTCGCCGAAGCTGAACGCCACACCGAGCTTGCCGCCGGCAAACATGGTCGCGGTAAAAAAGGTGAAACCCAGCAGCACCATGGCCGTTGAGGCCAGGCCTTTGCGGGCATGCATCGGGACTTCACTGAGGGGGTAGTCGTTGCCGGGATCGTTCTGCGTCATGGGGCGTTCCTTGCTGAATGAGTGACGCGGGGGCGTGTTGCAGTGGTCGTGCCAAGCGTGGGGTGGTGTAGTTATTTATAGCCGAGCGAGGGAGTTTGGCTTGGAGAAGGGCGCGAAAGAGGTGCACCTGAAGGAATAGATGTCCCCTGTGGGAGCGGGCTTGCTCGCGAAGGCGGTGTGTCAGTCACAACAGATGTCGACTGATACACCGCCTTCGCGAGCAAGCCCGCTCCCACAGTGGATTTGGTTTCTTCAGGGGGATTTGTGTTGCGGCAGAAACCGCAGCAACGCCGCGACGATCGCTTCCGGCGCATCTTCCTGAACCAGATGCCCGGCATTCGGAATCGCCTGAAACCGCGACCCCGGAATCATCTGATGCAACGCCTGCCCGCGTTCAATGGGAATCCACTGGTCATCTTCCCCCCACAGAATCTGCACCGGACAACGAACCGTCGGGTACAGCCCTTCGGCCTCACGGGTATAACGCTCATCCATCTGTGCGATCTGCCGATAGAACGCCGCTTGCCCCGGATCGCCGAGCCACGGCTGCACGTAAGGCGCGAGTTCGTCGTCCGGGATATCGCGCTTGATCGCACCGCGAATATAAGTCGGCACGATCGCTTGCTGAATGTAATCGGGCAGGCCACTGAAGGCCGCCTCATGCTGACGCACATGCTGCACAAACGGCGAACCCCAGGGCGTCAGCGCCACCGGGTCAATCAGCGTCAGGCTGCGGTAATCCTTGCCGTTCAGCAGGTGAGCACGCAGAGCGGTGGCGCCGCCGAAGTCGTGAGCAACCACGTCTGGCCGTTCCAGGCCCCAGTGATCCAGCAAGTGAGCCAACAGGTCGTTCTGCACACCCAGTGACACATCACCCTCGAATTTCTCCGATAGCCCATAACCCAACAGATCAAAGTAATGCACCCGATGGGTGGTGATGAAGTGCGGCGCAATCCGGTGCCACACGTAAGAAGAGAAGGGCGTGCCATGCACGAACACCAACGGCGGACCGTCGCCCCGTACGGCGTAGCGAACGGAGCGCCCGTTGAAGCGATAGGTCTGAGGCAGCGGCCAGTCAGTCATTGGGGGTGTCCTCTTGGCGTGGGGAAGCCAAAAAGCATAGGCATAAAAAAACAGCCATTGAAGGCTGTTTTTATATTCACTGACGAAACGCATTACCCCCTGTGGGAGCGGGCTTGCTCGCGAAGGCGGTGTGTCAGCAGGCATATGCATTGGCTGGCACACCGCCTTCGCGAGCAAGCCCGCTCCCACAGGGGGATTTTCATCGGCCTTTAGATCGGCTTACTCGCCGTGATAGATGCAACCGCTGGTGCACGTCTCGTGGATACGAATCGCGCTGAGTTCCGGCAGCAGAGGCTTCAATTCTTTCCAGATGAATTTGGCCAGGACTTCACTGGTCGGGTTTTCCAGACCGGGAATGTCGTTCAGGTAGTTATGGTCCAGGCGCTCATAGAGCGGCTTGAAGATCGCCTTGATTTCCGAGAAATCGCGGATCCAGCCGGTGTGCGGATCGAGGTCGCCGCTCAGGTGGATCGCCACTTTGAACGAGTGACCGTGCAGGCGGCCGCACTTGTGGCCTTCCGGCACGTGGGGCAAGCGGTGGGCGGATTCGAAGGTAAATTCTTTGAAGATTTCCACAGTGATTTCAGCTCTGTCAGGTGGCGATCGCCGCGGCGATGTGGGCAGGCGGCGAGTTTAACAGTTTGCGTTTGGCGTTGCGGGAAAACACTGACTAAAGGGTCAGCAAGCGCTCCCCGAGGCGACCGCTGGCAGCCAGTTCGAGGAACTCATCGCCCATACGACGGCTTTCATCCATCGTCGTGCGCCAGTATTTCTGCCGGCTCGGGGCATCGCTCATGAAGCGTTTGAAGTCGTTGCGGTCCGGAAGTTTGCCGTAGGGCAGGCGCGCCAGGTATTCCTTCGAAGGCGCCAACAACAGGACATCCTGCAAACGCGCAGGACACGCGCGGCGCCACGGCAGGGTCTTGTCGAACCAGCCGGGAATCACCCGGTCGGTGAAATGTGGGTAGAGCACGATGTCGTTGCCGCTGTAGGGCAGGTCGAGGTGATAGTCCAGCAGACCGCCATCGCGGAACGTCCCGGCACCGGCACCCGGCAGGTCACGCACGCCTTCCATCACCATCGGGATCGAGCCTGACGCGAGCAAGGCCTGGCGCAGGTTGCCGGCATTCAGCGCAACGAAGCGCGAGGGGAAATCGTTCAATGCATTGACCGGCGGTGCCAGACGCGGATCGTGAATGATCAGCCGCTCGAAATGCCGCGACAGCCGCGCCCGGCCGCGCAGGTTGTCGGCGATCACCGATGACAGGCCCAGCCCCAGTCGGCCGCGATGATCGTCCGCCAGCAGGCCGTGGCTTTTGACCACCATGATGTTCAGTCGGTAATGAACGTTGTCCAGAATCGAGGCATCGCGGCCGTCGAGCAGGTCATCGAGCATGCGCCGAGAGCTCAGACTGATCTGCGCCATGGTCACGCCTTTGGCGAAGTTCTGCTCGGTGTAGAGGTGACCGAGGCGGCGGATACCTTCGGCGGCATCCGGCAGACACGCGCTGGCGAAGCGCCAGGAACCCACCGACGCACCGATCAACGAACGCTCGCGCGGTGCCGCTGGCAGCCATTCGCCGAACAACGCCAGGTCCAGACCTTGAATCCCCAACGCCTTGGGACCACCGGCGGCACCCGGTAGCGTGCCGACATCGGCGGCGCTCAAACCGTTTTCACGGATGCGCGCCAAGGCGCGAGGGCCGGCCTTGAGCGTCAGCGAGGGGAACTTGATGTGGATAGCGGTCATACCGGTCTCGAATGCAGGCAAGCGGGGGATTATAGACATGCACGGTCATTGTGGGAGCGAGCCTGCTCGCGAAGAGGCCGTTACAGCCAGCATTGATGTTGCCTGACCCAGCGCTTTCGCGAGCAGGCTCGCTCCCACAGGTGATGTCGTGTTGCCATCCCCAATGATGGCAATTCAGTTTCAATTAAGTTCGCCCCGTTAAGGTGCACTCCGTAGGCAACACATAAAAAAATACGGAGACACCCCATGAAAACCTTCACTGCCCTGTTCACCGCGTCCATCATCGGCATGACCGCCAGCATCGTCCACGCTCGCGACCTCGGTCCCGACGAAGCCCTGAGACTGCGCGACGCTGGTACCATTGTGTCTTTCGAGAAGCTCAACGCCACCGCTCTGGCCAAACATCCCGGCGCCAAGATCACCGAAACCGAACTGGAAGAAGAGTACGGCAAGTACGTCTATCAGGTGGAGTTGCGCGACCCTCAGGGCATTGAGTGGGACTTGGAATTGGACGCTGTCAGCGGACAGATTCTCAAGGATCATCAGGATACGTAATGAAGGTGTTTTCTTTTTCACAGCGGTGCACGAGCGGTCGAATGGCGCTGGCGCTTCTGGCTTTTTGCTCGGTGGTCATGGCCCGCGACCTGGATCAGGACGAAGCCCTGCGCCTGCGTCAACGGGGCGTGATCCTGCCGCTGGAGCAGCTGTTGCAGCAAGCGCTGGACCGCTACCCCGGGGCCAAATTGCTGGAAGCCGAGCTTGAAGAGAAACACGACGTCTATGTTTATGAAGTCGAGTTGCTGACCGCCGACGGTGTGGTCCGCGAACTGGACCTCGACGCCAGCACCGGCCAGTTACTGAAAGACAGGGAAGATTGATCGATGCGTTTGCTTCTGGTGGAAGACCATGTGCCGCTGGCCGACGAACTGATGGCCGGCCTCAACCGTCAGGGTTACGCCGTGGACTGGCTGGCCGACGGTCGTGACGCGGTGTATCAGGGCAGCAGCGAGCCTTATGACCTGATCATCCTCGACCTTGGCCTGCCGGGTTTGCCAGGGCTCGAGGTGCTGACGCAATGGCGGACCGCTGGCCTGTCGACGCCAGTGCTGATCCTCACCGCCCGTGATTCCTGGGCCGAACGGATCGAAGGCCTCAAGGCCGGCGCCGACGATTACCTGACCAAACCCTTCCACCCCGAAGAGCTGCACTTGCGCGTCCAGGCGCTATTGCGCCGTTCCCATGGCCATGCCAACCAGCCGACGCTCAAGTCTGCCGGACTGCACCTGGACGAAGGCCGACAATGCGTGACCCGCGACGGTGCTGACATCCAGCTCACCGCCGCTGAATTCCGCCTGCTGCGTTATTTCATGCTGCACCCCGAGCAGATTCTTTCCAAAAGCCACCTCGCCGAACACCTCTATGACGGTGAAACCGAGCGCGACTCCAACGTGCTCGAAGTCCACGTCAACCACCTGCGGCGCAAACTCGGGCGCAGTGTCATCGAAACCCGTCGCGGCCAGGGTTACCTGTTCGGCGGGCAAGCCCAGTGAGGTCGATCCAGCGCCGCTTGAGTCTGGGGCTGATCAGCGTGATGGTGATCGTCGGCCTGGTGCTGGCGCAGACCAGCCTGTGGCTGTTCGAAATGGGTTTGCAGCGCTACCTCGAAGCCGGGCTGCGCGACGACAGCGAAAACCTGCTGGTGGCGCTGGTGCGTGGGCCGCAGGGTTTGCAGCTGGATGAGCGACACCTGTCGCCGGCTTATCAGCGACCGTTTTCCGGGCATTACTTTCGCATCGATTTTGCCGACAGCCATTGGCGCTCCCGTTCGCTATGGGATCAGGAACTGCCGCGCCTCGACCATGCCGGCCTGCACAGCAACCTGCAATTGGGGCCGGAAGGCCAGCAATTGCTGGTGCTGCGTTCGGACTATCGGCGCTTGGGCCAATCGATTTCCATCAGCGTGGCCCAGGATTACACGCCGGTGCGCGAGAGTTTCCAGCGCATGCGTCAAGTCGGTTTGGGCCTTGGGCTGGCGGGACTGCTGCTGATTCTGCTGCTGCAACGCATCACCGTGCGCCGCGCCTTGCGCCCGCTGGAAAAGGCGCGTGAGCAGATCGCCCAGTTGCAGCAGGGCCAGCGCTCGCAACTCGATGATCAGGTGCCGGTAGAGCTTGAGCCGCTGGTGGCGCAGATCAACCATTTGCTGGCGCACACCGAAGACAGCCTCAAGCGTTCGCGCAATGCGCTGGGTAACCTCGGCCACGCCTTGAAAACTCCGCTGGCGGTGTTGTTGAGCCTGGCCTCAAGCGAGAAGCTCGATGCGCAGCCGGAACTGCGCAAGGTCATCAAGGCGCAGCTGGAACAGGTCCAGCAGCGACTCAATCGCGAACTCAATCGCGCACGGTTATCCGGCGATGCGTTGCCGGGGGCGTTGTTTGATTGCGATGCTGAATTGCCTGGGTTGCTGGCGACGTTGAACATGATTCATGGTGAGCATCTGGACCTCAGCTATGTGGCACCGAAGGGGTTGCAACTGCCATGGGATCGCGAGGACTTGCTCGAACTGCTCGGTAACCTGCTGGACAACGCCTGCAAATGGGCGGACGCCGAGGTTCGGTTGAGCGTGATCGAGACGGTAGAAGGGTTTGAGTTCAGCGTGGAAGACGATGGGCCTGGGATTCCCGAAGACCAGCGCGATCAGGTGTTCAGCCGGGGGACCAGGCTTGATGAACAGACGGATGGGCATGGGTTGGGATTGGGGATTGTGCGGGACATCGTCGATACGTGGGGCGGGGTGTTGCGGCTGGAGGAGAGCGAGTGGGGCGGGTTGAAAGTGCTAATCAAACTGCCCAAACGCTGAATAACCTGTGGGAGCGAGCTTGCTCGCGATAGCGCCAGTACATTTAACATCTATGTCGACTGTCAGACTGCTATCGCGAGCAAGCTCGCTCCCACATTGGATCTTCAGTGGGCAATAAGTCCGGGTTAAACGCGAAACTGATCCATCAAACTCTGCTGCTGATTCGCCAGGCTATTGAGCGACTGACTCACCCGCGCCGACTCATTCGCCTGCCCTGACAACGACTCCGTCACATCCCGAATCGTCGCCACGTTGTTGTTGATCTCCTCGGCCACCGCACTTTGCTCTTCCGCGGCACTGGCGATCTGCAGGTTCATGTCGCTGATCACCGTCACCGCTTCACCAATCTCGCGCAGCGCCGTCACCGCCTGACCCACCTGTTCGACACTGCCCTGAGCCTGACGATGGCTGTTGTTCATCGAACCAACCACGTCCTGAGTGCCACTCTGCAATTGCTCGATCACCAGACGGGTTTCTTCGACAGACTCCTGGGTCCGGCGTGCCAGGTTGCGCACTTCATCGGCCACCACGGCAAAACCGCGTCCGGCTTCACCGGCACGAGCGGCCTCGATGGCGGCGTTAAGCGCCAGCAGGTTGGTCTGCTCAGCGATGGCCCGAATCACTTCCAGCACCGAACCGATCTTCTCGCTGTTGGCCGCCAGGCCTTCGACTTGAACCATTGCCGCGCTCATGTCGGCCGCGAGGTTGTCGATGCTGGCGGTGGTGCGGTCGATCACGGTCAAACCGCGACGGGTGGCCTGATCCGCATCCCGCGCCGCCTGTGCCGCTTGCGCTGCGCTGCGGGCAACGTCCTGGGCGGTGGCGCTCATTTCGTGGGAAGCGGTAGCGACCTGATCCACCTGACGGTATTGCTGCTCCATGCCGGCGCTGGTCTGGGTGGCGATGGCGGATGACTGATCCGCCGTGCTGCGCGCGTCCTGCACCGAGCGTTTGACCTCGGCGATGATCGGTTGCAGCTTGTCGAGGAAGCGGTTGAACCAGCCGGCCAATTGGCCGAGTTCGTCCTTTTTGTCATAGGCCAGGCGGCGGGTCAGATCGCCTTCGCCGCTGGCAATGTCTTCGAGCATGTGCGCCACACCGAGGATCGGCCGGGTCACGCTGCGGGCCATCAGCCACACCAGCAACAGGCCAATCAACGCGGCCAGCACACCCAGGCCGAGTTCGACCAGGGTGCCGGCGGTGTTGCTTTCATCGAGTTGTTTTTTCAGTGCTTCGGCGGGGCCGACCAGGACTTTCTCCGGCACATCGAGCAACACGCCCCAGGACTTGCCACCGGGAATCGGCTGGAACGGCGACAGCACTTTGAGCTGTTGATTGTTGTGCAGGCTTGCGGTCTTGCTGCTGGCGGCGAGCATGCGGATCAGCTCGGCGCCGTTGGTCTTGTCCACGGTGTCCAGGCGCTGGCTGAGCTTGCTGGCGTCCGGGCTGTAACCGGCCAGCAAACCGACCGGGCTGATGATGCTGACGTTGGTCTGGCCATCATAGAGCTTCTTGCTCGCACCCTGGCTGACGGCTTGCAGGCTGTTGAGGTTGATGTCCACCGACAGCGAAGCGATGACCTTGCCGTTGACCATCAGCGGGAAAACGATGCTGGTCATCAGCACGTTCTGGCCGTCGATCACATAGAAGTAGGGTTCGATCACGCAGGGCTTGAGGGTCGTGCGCGGGCAGGTGAACCAGGCGTTGGCCGGTTCACCGCTGGGGCCGGTGCTGGTGTCGGCCATGTCGCTTTCCGGTAGCGCCATCGACGTCACCTTGCCCGGAGTCGGTTGCGACCAGTACAGGGCAAAACGACCCTTGTCGTTGCTGCCCAACTCGGCCTGGCCGGCGAACAGATCGTCCTTGCCGTCCAGCGCATTGGCTTCGAACACCAGCGAGAGGCCGAGCAATTCCGGATTGGCTTGCAGGGCCGACTTGACCTGGCGTGTCAGGTCTTCACGCAAGTCAAAGGCATCGAGAAAGCGTTTCTCGGCCTGGTCGCGCAGGAACAGCACCTGACGCGAAAAGCCGTGGCCATATTGATAGGCGTCCATGAACTGCTGGCGAATCCCCAGCGCCTGGTTTTCACCCTGGGATTCGATCCGGGCCTGGGCCGCTTCGGTGAGCATCTCCATGCTGGATGCTTTCACCATCTCGGAGCTGTGCTCCATGCGATACAGCGAAAGACCCACCAGCAGGGTCACGATGCCGGCCAGGCACAGCCCGGCCAGCAGGGTGATTTTCCATTGAATGGAAAGTTGTCTGAGCGACATGGAGACGTCCTTTATTCGATAAATATCTGAGACTTTGCACTGTAACGGCCGCGATTCGGCTTTCTTTAAGCATCTCCAAACCCCTGTAGGAGCTGTCGAGTGAAACGAGGCTGCGATCTTTTGACTTTGATTTTTTAAAAACAAGATCAAAAGATCGCAGCCTCGTTTCACTCGACAGCTCCTACAGAGGACTGTGTGGGCTTTGACAAGGAGTGGATGCTGCGGCACAGTGCGCGCCCTCTAATAAAACCCTCTCATTTAATCCGCTGGCGGCTCTTTGCAGACTGCCGGCCGGACTCTTTCCGTTTGCCTTGAGGTACCGATGATTAATGCTGTAATTGCCGCGGTCGGCATCATGCTGATCCTCAGCCTGTCCCGCGTGCACGTAGTAATCGCGCTGATCGTGGGCGCCCTGGTGGGTGGTTTGACCGGTGGCCTGGGCATCGACGCAACACTCAAAGCCTTCAACAGCGGCCTCGGCGGTGGCGCGACAGTCGCGTTGTCCTACGCATTGCTCGGCGCTTTCGCCGTGGCCATTGCCAAGTCCGGCCTGGCGCATGCCCTGGCAGACAAAGCCTTGCTGATGGTCGACCGCCAGCACGCCAGCGGTGGCCGTCAGGTCAAATGGCTGTTGATCGGTTTACTGTGGGTGGTAGCCATCGCGTCCCAGAACATCTTGCCGATACATATCGCCTTCATTCCGCTGCTGGTGCCGCCGCTTTTATATGTGCTGACCAAGTTGCAGCTGGACCGCCGACTGATTGCCTGCGTCATGACCTTCGGCCTGATTACGCCGTACATGTTCCTGCCCGTGGGCTTCGGCAACATCTTCCTTAATGAAATCCTGCTGGCCAACGTCGCCCGTAGCGGTGTGGACATCAGCGGCATCAACGTCACCCATGCCATGGGGATTCCGGCATTGGGCATGGTCGTCGGGCTCGCGGCAGCGTTTGTCAGCTATCGCAAGAAGCGCGTCTACGATCTGGAAAAGATCGAGCAAGTCGAACAGGTCGCGGTGCAGTACAACCCGCTGAGCCTGATGGTCGCCGGTCTGGCCATCGCGGTGGCGTTCATCATTCAGCTGTTGCTGGATTCGATGATCATCGGTGCGCTGGCAGGCTTTCTGATTTTTTCGGTGTCGGGGATCGTGAAGTGGCGTGAAACCGACGATCTGTTCACCGAAGGCATGAAGATGATGGCGATGATCGGTTTCATCATGATCGCCGCGTCCGGGTTTGCCGAAGTGATGAAAGCCACCGGTGAGGTGCAGACACTGGTCGAAGCCTCGGCCTCGTGGATCGGCCACAGCAAAGGCATTGGCGCGTTGCTGATGTTGCTGGTCGGACTGTTGGTGACCATGGGCATCGGTTCGTCGTTTTCCACAGTGCCGATCCTGGCAGCGATTTTTGTGCCGTTGTGCGTGCAGTTGGGGTTCAGCCCGATCGCGATCGTTTGCATCGTCGGGACTGCCGGTGCGCTGGGCGATGCCGGCTCACCGGCGTCGGACTCGACCCTCGGCCCGACCTCGGGCCTGAACATCGACGGCCAGCATCACCACATCTGGGACACCGTGGTCCCGACCTTCCTGCACTACAACCTCCCGCTGCTGGCGTTCGGCTGGGTGGCGGCGATGGTCCTGTAACCCGTCTCTCACTGATCAACCTGGATCTAAAGTGTGGGAGCGAGCTTGCTCGCGATAGCGGTCTGTCAGCCACATTGATGCTGAATGTGCCACCGCCATCGCGAGCAAGCTCGCTCCCACAGGAGATCAGTGTGACCTTCACTCAACTTTTGTCCTGGCGTGCCGTTAAAGCCTTTAACCACGCCAATAAAATCAAAAGAGTGAACCGTCATGCGCATGAGCCTGAAGGCTAAAGTCCTGTCCCTTGCCGTCCTCCCGGTGTTGCTCTTTGCGCTGGTCATCAGCCTGACCACGTTGTTCATTCTGCAGGAGCAGGCCCGCAAGGAAGTCGAGGAAACTCGCCAGCGCCTGCTCAGCGATGCCAAGGCAACGCTGCAAAGCTACGTCGCCGTGGCCATGACCACGATCAAACCGCTCTACGACGCAGCCGCCCCGGGTGATGACGCGGCGCGGGCCCAGGTGGTCAAGTTGCTGTCGAGCATCACCTACGGCAAGGACGGCTACTTCTTCGGCTACGACTCCAACACCGTGCGCCTGTTCAAGGCCAACAGTCCCGAAGGCGTGGGCCAGAGCTTCAAGGACAACCGCGATCCGAACGGCGTCTACGTCAACCGCGACCTGGTGAAAGTCGCCAAGGACGGGACCCACTACCTGCAATACAGCTCGCCGCTGCCCGGTAACACCCAAGTGCTGGTGCCCAAGCTCGGCTATACCGAATACCTGCCGAAGTGGGACATGGCGGTCGGCACCTCGGTGAACCTCGACGGCATCGAAGCCCAAGTGGCACTGGTCGAAATCAAGGTCCAGGAGCGCATGCAAGGCGTGGTGCTGAGCATCGTCGGGATTGCCGCCGTGGTGCTGTTGGTGATCGCTGCCGCCGGGATGCTGCTGGCCAACACTATCTTGCGTCCGCTGAACCTGATGAAAGCCAACCTCGATGACATCGCGGCGGGCGAGGGCGACCTGACGCGTCGCCTGACCATCACCAGCCAGGACGAACTCGGCGAACTGGCCGGCTCGTTCAACCGCTTCGTCGACAAGATCCACGGCCTGGTGCGCCAGATCACCGAAATGACCTCGCAACTGACCGGGTTGGTGAATCAGGTCTCCGATCAGGCCCAGCGCTCGGATCAGGCCATGGAGCGTCAGCGTCACGAGACCGATCAGGTCGCCACGGCGATCAACCAAATGTCCGCCGCTGCTCAAGAAGTGGCGAAGAGTGCGCAAAACGCCGCAGTGGCTGCCCAGCAGACTGACGAAGAAGGCCAGGCTGCCAAGCGAGTGGTGGCCGGTAGCATCGTGAAGATTCATGCGTTGGTGGACGACATTCGCAGCAGCGGCGTGTCTCTCGACAGCCTGCAAAAAGACGTGTCCTCGATTGTCAGCGTGCTTGGGGTGATCCGTTCGATTGCCGAGCAAACCAACCTGCTGGCGCTCAATGCCGCCATCGAAGCCGCCCGTGCCGGTGAGGCCGGTCGTGGGTTTGCCGTGGTGGCCGACGAGGTTCGAGCGCTGGCCAGTCGCACGCAAATCAGCACCCAGGAAATCCAGGGCATGATCGATCGCTTGCAGGCCGGTACCCAATCGGCCGTGGAAGCGATGCGCCGTTCCAGCGAGGCCGGCGACGGCACGTCGGCTCAGGCCAACGAAGCGGGCGCATCGCTGGACACCATGGCCCAACTGATCGGCACCATCAATTCGATGAACGCGCAGATCGCCAGCGCCGCCGAAGAGCAGACCGCCGTGGCCGAAGAGATCAACCGCAGCGTGCATCAAATCGCCGTGGCCGTGGACAGCGTTGCCGACGAAACCCAACTCGGCGCCCAGACCTCCCGCAGCCTGGCCGACCTCGGTCATCGTCTGGGCAAACTGGTGGGCCAGTTCCGCATCTGACGTTACTCACCGAGTATTGGAGGCAAACACTGAACCTGTGGGATCAGTACCCGGCAGGGCTGACGCAAGCTCCTACACTGGTGGTACGGGTCGCATTTGCCAGGCCCGGACGACCACAACCTATGGAGTCAGGCTCATGATCGACAGTGAAAGTAAATGCGACTGCCCCAAATGCTCCTGCAAACTGGGCGAACATCCGATCGCGCGCCACGGCAAGCACTATTGCTGTGAAGCCTGCGCCAAGCACCACGAACATGGCGAAGAATGTGCCAGCAAGGGCTGCAAGTGCGCCCAACGCTGACCACTCATCCAAAAAAAGGTGGAGCCTGATCGGGCTCCACTTTCATTTCAATTTGCCGGCCGCCACTTGACGTTTTCCACGCCGAACTTCTCCGCCATCGGCTTGCTGGTTTTTTGCACCTTCTCTCGGCCGAAGCGGGGGATTCGTCCGACCCCCGCGTCGCAACTTGCCCAATGCCAAGCCTCCGCGTTATCCATCTTGTCCAGGCGGATGATGAAAGACTTGGGCGCGCCATGAAGGGTGTATTCAATGACGAAAAGTTTTGCGTTGTTCATAAAGCCCATATTCCTCCCTGTGGTAATACAAGGATCGTCGGGGTTACGGAAAATTCAGTCGGATTGTCAGGCGGATGCCACCAGTGGCGACAAGGCCGGTGGCTCGTTACCATGCAATCTCTGAAACCCCCAATGATTGCTGCCCATGGCCCTTGCCGCCCCGCCAGACCTGAGTGACACCGATGTGCCCGTGCAACCGCTGGCGCGCACCTATCCGCGCGGCTTGTACATCGAGCCGCATGAGCATGTCTGGGGGCAGTTGCTGTATGCGATGAGCGGGGTGATGTGGGTCGAGACGCCCCATGAAGCGCTGGTGGTGCCGCCGCAACGAGCGGTATGGCTGCCGCCGGGTGTGCCCCACGGGATTCGCGTGGTTTCGGATTTGCAGATGCGCAACATCTACCTGCGGCCGTCATTGGCGGCGACGCTGGACGACACGGTTCAGGTGATCGAAGTCGGCGGACTGCTGCGTGAGCTGATCGTCGGGCTGGTGGAGCAGGGCGACGATGGCGCGCCCGAGTATTACGAAGCGCTGGTCGGCCTGGCGCTGCTGGAGCTCAGGCGAGCCCGGCGCTCGCTGCTGAAAATCCCCTTGCCGGATGATTCCGACCGGCGCCTGATGAACCTGTGTCAGGCGGTCATGGCCGCGCCATCGCTGGACATTGCCTTCGAACAACACGCCGAAAATGCCGGTGCCAGCGTGCGTACCCTGGCGCGGTTGTTCAAGGACGGTCTGGGCATGGGCTTCGCCGAGTGGCGGCGCCAGGTGCAGTTGGCGACGGCGGTGGCGGAGTTGATCCAGGGCGTGCCGGTCAGTGCGATTGCCCGGGAGCTGGGCTATTCACCGAGCAGCTTCAGCGACATGTTCCGACGGGAACTGGGCGTCGCGCCTTCGCAATTTTCCGCGAGCCAGCGTCAGGCCGAGGCATAACAAAACGTGTAGCAGCTGCCGAAGGCTGCGTTCGGCTGCGCAGCAGTCGTGAATTCAGGCAACGCAGTGCTTCAGTAATACCGTGCATGCAGGTTTTACGACTGCTGCGCAGCCGAACGCAGCCTTCGGCAGCTGCTACAAGTTGCTTTGTGGCCGGCTTTTGCGCTTTGGCCGATATTCAGAAGCACTTGGCCGGTGCTCGTCGCGACCGATCTTTAGACTCTGGACCTATCTTAATTAGCCACGGAGTCCGCCATGAGCTTCCTCATCTCATTGGTCATCGGTCTGGGCGTCGGTCTGCTCTACGGCGCTCTGGATTTTCGTTCCCCCGCACCGCCGGCCATCGCGCTGGTAGGGCTGCTCGGCATGCTGGCCGGTGAGAAGTTGTGGCCAATGGGCCGGCAACTGGTCACTGGCTGGATCTCCTGAACCGTTTATTCATTCGAGGGAAACGCTCATGAAAGCACTGCAATTCGACAAGACCGGTGACCTCGCGGCCCTGCGCTACGTTGAGGTGCCCACCCCCGTCCCCGGCACCGATGAAGTGCTGGTCCAGATCAAGGCCGCCGGCCTCAACCCCAGCGATGTGAAGAACGTGCTGGGGCGCTTTCCCTACACCACGCTGCCGCGGATTCCCGGTCGTGATTTCGCCGGTGTGGTTGTTGAAGGCCCGCAGGCACTGATCGGTCAGGAAGTCTGGGGCACCGGCCGTGAACTGGGCTTTTTTGCCGATGGCTCGCACGCACAATTCGTCAAACTGCCGGCCAATGGCATTGCGCAAAAGCCGACCCATCTGAGTTTTGCCCAGGCGGCCAGCCTCGGTGTGCCGTACACCACGGCGTGGGATGCGTTGGAGCGCAGTCTGGTGACGGCCGAAACCCGGTTGCTGGTGATCGGTGGCGGGGCGGTTGGCACTGCGGCGCTGGCGCTGGCCAAGGTGCGTGGCGCTCAAGTACTGGCAGCGGCGCGGCGGCCGGAGCAGGTCAAGGATTTGCAGGCCCAGGGGTATCAGACGCTGCAACTGGATAAACCCGAGGACCTCGGTGCGCAGGTGAACGCGGTGTATGCCGGTGGCGCTGATGTGATCTTCGACACTACCGGTTTCTGGCTGCCGGCCTCGGTCCCGGCGCTGGCCGCGTTCGGTCGCATCGCGATCATCGCCGCGCCGGTGGACGGCCTGGTGCAATTGCCGGCCCTGGCGCTGTATCGCAAGGGCGGTTCGGTGGTGGGGATCAACTCGTTGCTGTACGGCGTCCAGGCGTGTGCGGCGATGCTTGAGCAGTTCGGCACGTTTTTCGATCAGGGCCTGTTGCCGTTGCCCGAGGGTTTGTTTGAATCGCCGTTGGCCGAAGGGTTGGAGCGGTATGCCGAGGTGAGTCAAGGCAGTGGTGACAAGGTGATTTTGTTGCCGTGATTTGAAGGGCAAAAGATCGCAGCCTGCGGCAGCTCCTACATTGCATCGGCGTACACCTGTAGGAGCTGCCGCAGGCTGCGATCTTTTGATTTTGCTTTATGCCTCGGGAACACCGTTCTCCCACGCCGACCAATTCTTCAAAATCTCCTGCACCAACGGATTTCCCGTCCGGTACAGGTTCTCCAGCGCCGGCACAAATCCACCTTGATCCGCATACTTGAGCAGGTTATCCACCTCACTCTGGCCCGGGGCTGGCCGGTCAAAATCGGAACCCGCACGCACCACCGCCAGCCGCTGGACATCGACTAATCCCTCGCGACTCGCCCGCAGCAGCGCCTCATAGGTGGAGTTGTCTTCCTGCTGCGTCGTGCAGTACTCACCTTTGTTATCGGTCAGCAGTTGGGTCCAGACTTCGGCGCGCTCACTCAACCGCGTCCCGGAAAACCAGGTATTGCCCGCCAGCGTGTCGCACTGCGTCACCACCGGCGGCTGATTGGCCGGGGCCGACGGATACTTCATGCGCCACACGGCCGATTCCTTGCTCTCGCTCAGCTCGACTTTTTGGGTCAGCGCAAAGGCCTTGGCCTGCAACTTCGGGTTGAGTTCGAAGACTTCGGTCTTGTAATCCAGCGGTGGTTTCTCGTTCGGGCCTTTGGTGTTGATGCCGATATAACCGGTCGGCCATTCTTTCGGCGCGTCCCGGGAATCGATCTCCCACTGGGTGCCGAACTCCACCAGATAATGCGCCCACGCGGTGGTGCCAATGGTCCCGTGTTTCGGGTTGATCCCGGCAATCCCGGCGATCAGGAAGTAACTTTTACGCAGGTCGAATTTCGACGACAGCGCCAGGGCGAGCGTTGACGCCGCGGCGTTGGTCTGGCCCATGCCGGTGACCATCAGGCATACCTGCTGACTGTTGCAGCGAACGGTCGGGTACTCGGCGGACAGGCCTGGCACTCGCACTTCCTGCTTGAGCTCCAGCCGATCAATCCAGTTTTGTGCCTCGGGGGCGAACATGGTGATCAGCATCACTTTCGGCTGGATCGGCGCTTCAGTCGCCCAGGCCGTTGAAGAGAGCAGGGCGGCACAGGCCAGGGAAAGACGCGTCATTGCATGCATAAAACCTCCTGATTCAAACAAGACTTAAAACTGATAACCGACGCCGGCGTAGTAACCCCAGCCGTCGGAACGGGCGCGGAAGTTACCGTCGCCGAAATTCAATTCGCTGCCATCCTCCCAGTTGCCGCCGTTGTGGAAATAACGACCGACCAAGGTGAAGCGCAAGTGGGTGAACGAGTACAGCAACACGTTGGTGGCGACGGTGGCGTTGGCCGTGCGAGCCGGGTTGTCCTTGTGCAAATCCGAGCCGAAGTCGACGTTGGTGAACCCGATGTAGGTCAGTGACGCGCCGTTGCTGAAACTGCTGATCGGCACGATGTATTTGAGTTGGGCGCGATAGCCGTCCCACGAATATTCGTTGCTGGCGCCGTAGTTTTCCCACTGGTAGCGACCATAGAAGTTGGCCGACAGGTTGACCCGCGAATGGGTGTCGATGTCGGTGCCCAAACCGCTGTACAGCGTATTGGCACGGTTGGCGCTGTTGCTGCCGTGGTCATAGATCCAGTCGAAGGCGACGTACCATTCCTTGAACGGCCCGATGGCCAGGCTGCGGCCGGCGAGGTAGTCGATGGAGATCCGCGGTTCGTGCTCCATGAACACCGGCGAGCCGTGGTCCCACACGCCTTTGTCATGGCTGTTGCCGATGTCGAAGATCTTCGGGATGTCGATGTAGCCGTACAACTCGAACGGCCCCTTGCGCCCGAAGTACTCGTATTCCAGGTAGATATCGTCGGCCGGTTGCGGGCCGAAACTGATGTCTTTGCTGCCGATGACCGTCAGGTCCTGGTTGAACCAGTCCGAGAGGTACACGCCTTTTTTCGGTGGGCTCGCTTCGGGGCTGAGGCTTTCGCCCTGGGCTGATTCTTCGGCGGGAGCGGGTTGCGCCAAAACGGTGCTGCTGAGTAGTCCTGTAACGCTGGCCAGGAGCAAGGAAACAGCAAAGGTGCGCGAGCAAGTCACGCGGCTGGACGTGCGGTGCATTAAAAGTCCCTTTTCGTGCGGATCGAAGGCCCGCTTCTGCGGGCTTGCGCGGTTATGTAGCGAAAACGCTTGTATCAGCGACTCGCAAACGTTTGCACAAGGCATACCAGTTTTGCTCAAGGTACGGAAAAGGCTAGGGAATTGGTGGTTTAACTGTCCTTTCGGTCAATGATTCGCGGGACCTCAGGGGAGACGACGTTGATGTAGACTCTTCGGCACTGACTTCACGAGGTGTGTCCCCCCATGAGCGAGCCGATTCGTCTGACCCAATACAGCCACGGCGCAGGATGCGGCTGCAAAATCTCCCCGCAGGTGCTGGAGGTGATTCTGGCCGGCAGCGGGGCGCAGAACCTTGACCCGAAACTCTGGGTCGGCAACGCCTCGCGCGATGATGCGGCGGTGTACGCCATTGATGAAGAGCGCGGCGTGGTGTCGACTACCGACTTCTTCATGCCGATCGTCGACGACCCGTTCGATTTCGGTCGCATCGCCGCCACCAATGCCATCAGCGACATCTACGCCATGGGCGGCGATCCGCTGATGGCGATTGCGATCCTCGGCTGGCCGGTCAACGTACTGGCGCCGGAGATTGCCCGGGAAGTGATTCGCGGCGGGCGTTCGGTCTGCGATGAAGCCGGAATTCCGTTGGCCGGTGGGCATTCCATCGACGCGCCGGAACCGATTTTCGGCCTCGCCGTGACCGGTCTTGTGGAAAAGCGCCACATGAAGCGCAACGACACCGCCACCGCCGGTTGCCTGCTCTACCTCACCAAACCGCTGGGCATCGGCATCCTTACCACCGCCGAGAAGAAGGGCAAGTTGCGCCACGCCGACATCGGCCTGGCCCGCGACTGGATGTGCACCCTGAACAAACCCGGCAGCCGCTTCGGCAAACTCGAGTGCGTCACCGCGATGACCGACGTCACCGGTTTTGGCCTGCTGGGGCATTTGGTGGAAATGGCCGACGGCAGCAACGTGACCGCTCGCATCGAGTACGACCGTGTGCCGCGTCTGCCGGGTGTCGAGTATTATCTCGACCAAGGCTGCGTGCCGGGCGGGACGCTGCGCAACTTCGACAGCTACGCCAGCAAGCTTGGGCGTCTTCAGGAAATGCACAAACGCGTGCTCTGCGATCCGCAGACCAGCGGTGGCCTGCTGGTTGCGGTCACCCCCGAAGGCAACGAACACTTCCTCAAAGTAGCCGCCGAGCTGGGCCTGGCCCTTGAGCCGATCGGTGAACTGATCGAGCGACAGACGAACGCGGTTGAGGTGTTTTGATGTCCATCGAATTCACCGATTACCGCGACATTTTCCTCAACGACCGACCGATGATGGATGCCCGTGCGCCGGTCGAATTTCTTAAAGGCTCATTCCCCGGCGTGATCAACCTGCCGCTGATGAATGACCATGAGCGGCAACGGATCGGCACTTGTTACAAGCAACACGGCCAGCAAGCGGCCATTACGCTGGGGCACCAGTTGGTGTCTGGCGAGATAAAATCCGAGCGCATCCAGGCCTGGGCCGATTTTGCCCGGGCTCATCCTGATGGGTATTTGTATTGTTTTCGCGGCGGTTTGCGCTCGCAGATCGTCCAGCAATGGCTCAAGGACGAGGCGGGCATCGACTATCCGCGAGTGGGTGGCGGTTACAAGGCGATGCGCAGCTTCTTGCTCGACACGCTCGATCAGGCGGTTGCCCAGTGTGATTTCGTCTTGCTGGGCGGCATGACCGGCACCGGTAAAACCGAAGTGCTCACGCAGTTGCGCAACGGCCTGGACCTTGAAGGTCACGCCCATCACCGCGGCTCCAGTTTCGGTAAACGCGCCACCGGCCAACCCTCCAACATCGATTTTGAAAACCGTCTGGCAGTGGACGTGCTGAAGAAGCGAGCCCACGGTATCGAGCAGTTTGTGCTGGAAGACGAGAGCCGCGCGATCGGCAGTTGTGCGCTGCCGTTGCCGCTGTTTCAGGGCATGCAACAGTTTCCGATGGTCTGGCTTGAAGACAGCCTGGAAGGGCGGGTCGAACGGATCCTGCGCGATTACGTGGTGGATTTGTGTGCCGAGTTCATCGGCGTGCATGGCGATGAAGGCTTCGCGCTGTTTTCCGAGCGCTTGCTGGAGAGCCTGAACAATGTGCAGAAACGTCTGGGCGGTGAACGCCATCGGCGGATGTTGATGTTGATGGAAGACGCGCTGGCGGAGCAGGCGAGCAGCGGGGCAGTGGACTTGCACCGGGGCTGGATCGAAGGGTTGCTCCGCGAGTATTACGACCCGATGTATGCGTTTCAGCGGGAGAAGAAAGGGGCTCGCATTGAATTCGCCGGGGAGCGGGCTGCGGTGCTCGAATACCTGCGAGAGCGTGTTATCCAGTGAGGATGATGTCGTATTTGCCGGCCTCTTCGCGAGCAAGCCCGCTCCCACATTTGATCTTTGTCGTACACAAATATTGTGTTCACTGAAGATCAACTGTGGGAGCGGGCTTGCTCGCGAAGGGGCCCTTGCAGACGCTATAAAAATTAAAGCACCGCCGTCCCTTACGTCGGACAGGTCTGCGGACCGTTATTCAGGCCTTGCTTGTAGCTGTGGCTCACCACACTGGCCTTGCCGTTGTGCCAGGTCAGGGTGAGCACGAACAGCGAGTCGTAATCGCTGGATTCCCAGTCATCGGCGATGGTCTGTTTCTTGCCGACGGCTTCTCCAGCGACCTTGTTGATCAGCTCGGGCAGATAGCCGTGAGACCAGGCGGTGTAGATGACCGAGTTGTGATACTTGTCCTGAAGCAACTCATCCGCGAGGTCGCTGGTGTCGTTGGCCGAGAAGTTGATGTTCACCGGCAAACCGAGCTTGATCGCGCTGGGGCTGATGGTTATCAGGGGACGGATGTAACTGTAGGAATTGTCCTGTTCGCCTTCCTCGACATTGCGCGTCGGGTTGGCGGCAAACACGTAGTTGGCCTTGCCGAATTTTTCCGGCAGCAAGGTGGCCAGGTCGATGGCGCGGTTCAGGCCCTGGCAGTTGAGCTGGCCGAGGCCCCCCTCTGGTTTTTCCGCGTGACGCAGGAACACCAGCGTTTGAGTGCCGTTTGCCGGTTGGGCGCGGCTTTCGCGGGAGTCCAGCGCCAGAAACAACGCGCCGGCCGCCAGCAGGGCGGGCAGTAACAGATAAGCGCGATGTTTGAAGCGGTTGGCGAATTTCAGAGGGTTCGTCATGGAATTAGGGGTTCTTCAGCGCATTCGATTAAGGCTGACAAACCTTTACACCGCGAAATTCCTGCGTCGGGTGTTTTCCATGTCATTGAGCCGGTCCGTTTCAAAGGGGCAGTGCTCAGAGTCCTCTGATACCCATTTGGTTCGATTCCGGCACGTGCGCAGCAATGTACCGGGAATCTTGAACGGGTTGGAGCTTAGGTTATCAACAGGATGTTGCGAATTTGTGGACACGTTACACGTGTAGGAGCTGCCGAAGGCTGCGATCTTTTGATCTTGCTCATCAGTAATATTGATAAAGGCAAAAGATCGCAGCCTTCGGCAGCTCCTACATTATGATCGTCACTCTCAATTTTCTCGTGGATCCTTTCCCATGACCGATCTGTCCGCGTTCCCGATTAACCAAAAATGGCCGGCCCAATACCCCGAGTGGATCCAGCTTTACTCTTTGCCGACGCCTAACGGCGTCAAGGTGTCGATCATGCTCGAAGAGATCGGACTGCCCTACGAACCGCATCGTGTGGGCTTCGACGCCAACGATCAGATGTCCCCCGAATTTCTTTCGCTGAACCCCAACAACAAGATCCCGGCAATCCTCGACCCCCACGGTCCGGGGGACCAACCCCTGGCGCTGTTCGAGTCCGGGGCGATTCTGATTTACCTGGCCGACAAGAGCGGGCAACTGCTGGCCCAGGAATCGGCGGCGCGATACGAGACCCTTCAATGGCTGATGTTTCAGATGGGCGGCATCGGGCCGATGTTCGGCCAGGTCGGTTTTTTCAACCGATTTGCCGGCAAGGACTACGAGGACAAACGTCCCCGCGACCGCTACGTCGATGAAAGCAAACGCCTGCTTAATGTGCTCAATAACCGCCTGGAAGGGCGCGACTGGATCATGGGCGAGCGCTACACCATCGCGGACATCGCAACCTTCCCCTGGGTGCGCAACCTCATCGGCTTCTATGAGGCTGGCGAGCTGGTGGGCATCGAGAACTTCCCGAACGTCACGCGGGTGCTGGAGCGCTTTCTGGCGCGGCCGGCGGTGATGCGCGGGCTGGAAATCCCCAAGTAAACGCTTCGATTTGGACCCGCATCAGCGCCACCCTGAATCTGTAGCGCTGAGCGTCGCGGCCTAACGGTTACTCGCCGCCAGTTTGATCCCGAACCCGACCAGCGCCATACCGGCGACGCGGGAAGCGATTTTTCGCGCCATGGGGATGGCTTTCAAACGACGGGTCGCGGCATTGCCCAGCAGAACCAGCAAACCCTGATACAGCGCGCTGATCAACGAAACATGCAGCATCATCGCGACCAGGGTCAGGCTGGAGGCATCGGGGCGAATGAACAGCGGAAAAAACGTCACAAAAAACAGGATGACCTTGGGGTTGGTCAGGCTCACCGCCAGGGCAGTGCGAAAGTAGACCCGGGCCGACCGTTTCGGCTCCAGCCCCGCCGAGTCCCGGGCCGCTGGTGCGCGCAGCAATTGCACGCCGATCCAGCACAAGTACGCCGCGCCGAACCACTGCAGCATCTGGAACAACAGAGGGTTGGCTTGCATCACGGCGGCCAGACCGATGGCCGCCGCAATCATGTACGTCGCATCCCCCAGCAGCGTGCCGCCCACGGCGCCGAACCCGGCCCCCAGGCCATTGCGGGCGGTGGCGTTGAGAATGGCGAAGGTGCCCGGCCCTGGCATTAACTGGAAGATCAGAATCGCGGCAATGAAGCTGCCGTAATTTTGGATATCAAACATGCTGCGTCACTCCCTGTGTTGGTTTTGCTCAATCCTGAACGTTGTCTTTAGCTGGCGCAATGAGGTCGGATTATTGCCGGGCCCGTAACAAAGTCTTCCACAATCGGTGTTTGTGCCCCTGACCGTTGAGGGAATAAGCTTTGGCCCCCTACGACTTTCGTCTCGTCCTCCGTTTTTCAGGAAACCCTCATGTCCAGTCAGTTCCCCGAAGCACGTTCACGCCGTCTGCGCCGCAATGCGAGCCTGCGCAGCCTGTTCCAGGAAACCGAGTTCAGCTTGAACGATCTGGTGCTGCCGATTTTCGTCGAGGAAGAGATCGACGACTTCGTACCGATCAAAAGCATGCCCGGCGTGATGCGTATTCCAGAGTCGAAACTGGCGGGTGAGATCGAGCGTTATGCCCGGGCGGGGATCAAGTCGGTGATGACGTTCGGCGTGTCGCACCATTTGGACGGTAACGGCAGCGACACCTGGAGCGACAACGGTCTGGTGTCGCGCATGTCGCGCATCGCCAAGGACGCGGTGCCGGACATGATTGTGATGTCCGACACCTGCTTCTGTGAGTACACCGACCACGGCCATTGTGGCGTGCTGCACAACCATGAGGTCGACAACGACCAGACCCTGATCAATCTCGGCAAACAGGCGGTGGCCGCGGCCCGTGCCGGCGCCGATGTGATCGCCCCGTCGGCTGCCATGGACGGGCAGGTTCAGGCCATTCGCCGGGCGCTCGATGAAGCGGGTTTCAACCAGACCGCGATCATGGCCTATTCGACCAAGTTTGCCTCGGCGCTCTACGGTCCGTTCCGTGAAGCCGGCGGCAGCGCACTCAAGGGCGACCGCAAAAGCTACCAGATGAACCCGATGAACCGCCGCGAAGCCGTGCGCGAATCACTGATGGACGAGCAGGAAGGCGCCGACGCGCTGATGGTCAAACCGGCCGGCGCGTACCTGGACATCATCCGCGACATCCGTGAAGCCTCGCGTTTGCCGCTGTCGGCGTATCAGGTGAGCGGCGAGTACGCGATGATCAAATTCGCCGCCCAGGCCGGGGCGATAGATGAAGATCGCGTGGTGCGGGAAACCCTAGGGTCGATCAAACGGGCCGGCGCGGATCTGATCTTCACTTACTTTGCGATGGACCTGGCGCTGGCCGGGATCTAAGTATCACTGCAGATTAAATGTGGGAGCGGGCTTGCTCGCGAAAGCGGTGTGTCAGTCGACACTTGAATTAACTGACACACCGCCTTCGCGAGCAAGCCCGCTCCCACATTTGGACTGTGTTGAGTCAGTTCGCGCCGAAAAACGGTCTGATCCCGTGATCCCGGAAGTACCGCTCGATCACTTTGGGATCGGCAGAGTTGTCGGCAATCGCCACATACGTATCCGGCCGCAACAGGTAAAACCCGTTACGCCCCAGACCAGCCGCTTCAAACGCCGGCCGCCAGTCAAACACATGCAACGGCAAATGATGTTCGTGGCACCAGGCGATCATTTCGTCGCTGGTGTCGCCATACACATGCACCTGCCAGGTCGCGCATTTCAGCGATTCGAAATTGTCCCCCTCACCATCGTGAGCCCAAGGCAGGCGGTCGCCACCGTGAACATGACCGGCAACGCCCGTGCTCAACGGCATCCCGCGATAGTTCAAGGTGATCTGCGACACCGTGCGAAACAGGAATTCACGGGACGCCTCAAACGATGCCATTTTCGGAATCACGAACGGCGCCAGGCGCGTGCGCAACAAATCGGCCATACGCCCTTCGGCCGTGACGAAACTGAACACCCGATCGGTGGTGGCGACCAGTTTGCGGGCAAACGCGATACGTTCGGTTTCGTAGCTGTCGAGGAGATTGGCTTCAGCGCCGCCGCTCAACACCGCCGCGAGTTTCCAGGCGAGGTTGATGGCATCGCCAATGCCGGTGTTCATGCCCTGGCCACCGGCGGGGCTGTGGACGTGGGCGGCGTCACCCAATAGAAACGCGCGCCCGGTGCTGAAATGATCCGCCACCCGATGATGCACGCGGTAGGTCGAGAACCAGTTCAGTTGCTCGATCTTTACTTTCATATGTTCGATGGCCCGGCTGCTGACGTCTTCAAATTGCAAGGTTTCGGCTTGCGCGGCGCGCTCGTCGCGTACGGTGCCGATCAGACGTGCCCGGCCTGTACCGGCCAAGGGAAACACCGCGAGAAAATCCGCTTCATCGAGATCCACGTGCAGTTCGCCGTTGAACGTCGGGCCGCTGGCTTGCACGTCGGCGACGTAGAAAATCTGCTGGTAGGTGCCGCCGGGAAATCCGGTGTCCAGGGTCTTGCGCACGATCGACCGGGCACCGTCACAACCTGCCAGATAGCAAGCCTGGCAGGTTTCCTCCTGACCATCGGCCAAGCGCAAATAGGCGGTGATGCCGTCACCGGTTTCCACGAAACTCTCCAGCGCCGTGTTGCGCTCCACCTTGATGCCAAAGGTTTCGAGGCGGTCTATCAGCAGCCGTTCGTGTTCGTCCTGAGGAAAGATTTCGAGGAACGCATAAGGTGTCAGGCCTTCGCCGATGCGGCTCAACGGCAAGCGCGCCACGGGTTCGCCCTTGACCCAGAAGTTCGCCGCGGCCACTCGATGACCGTTCTGCACCACCGCATCGCTGAGGTCGAGCTGGCGATACAGCTCCAGCGTCCGTGCCTGCACGGCCAGCGCCCGCGACGTGGTTCCGGGTGTCGACGTCTTATCGATGATGCGTACTTGCACGCCAAGCTTGCTCAGCCACAGCGCCAACACCAGCCCGGTCGGGCCGGCGCCGATGATCAGAACGTCGCTACGGTTCATGAGACTGTCCTCCTCGGTGTGTGGCTCAAGTATGGTTCAGCCGCGACAGACGGGCAGGATGTCTGCCAAACGGAAAAAGGCCCTGCGCTGCTACGGGGAACAGTGGGGGGCGGCGAGAGTCATAGCCTGCGCCATGCCATTGATCGTATGGTTACCCCGGCTCAACGGATTTGATGGAGCAACATGCAAGCCAATCGATTGATGATGAGCGTCGCCGTGCTGCTGGTGCTGGCGGGTTGCGGCACTCAGCGCACGCAAGAGCTCCCTGCGCGCAAGCCTGCCGAGGTCAAGGCCGAGATCGTGCGCCTGCTGCCGGCCCAAACCACCGATCGCCAAGGCTGGGCCACGGACATTTACGCAGCATTGGCTGCCCAGAAAATTTATCCATCCACGCAAAACCTGTGCTCGGTACTGGCCGTCACCGAGCAGGAATCGACCTTTCAGGTGGACCCGCCGGTACCGGGCCTGGGCAAAATCGCCCGCGAGGAGATCGACCGCCGTGCCGACAAAGCCCACATTCCCGGCCTGCTGGTCAGCGGTGCGCTGCAGGTGAGTTCATCCAACGGCAAAAGTTACAGCGATCGACTCAATGCGGCGCGCAGCGAAAAAGAGCTCAGCTCGATCTTCGATGACTTCATCGGCATGGTGCCCATGGGCCGGACGCTGTTCGGTGGGTTCAACCCGGTGCACACCGGCGGGCCGATGCAGGTCAGCATCGACTTCGCCGAGCAGCAGGCGAAGGCGTATCCGTACCCGGTGGACGGCTCGATCCGTCATGAAGTGTTCAGTCGTCGCGGCGGCATGTACTTCGGTATCGCCCACTTGCTCGGTTATCCGGTGAGCTACAAACAACCGCTGTATCGCTTTGCCGATTTCAATGCCGGTTGGTACGCCAGTCGCAATGCCGCGTTTCAGAACGCGGTGAGTCGTGCGTCGGGCATACCGCTGGAGCTGGATGGTGACCTGGTCCGCTACGATTCGATCATGCCGGGCACCACGGAATTGGCGGTGCGCACCCTCGGCAAGCAACTGGGTATGCGCAATCCGACCCTTCGGGACCAATTGGAGGAGGGCAAAAACTTCGCGTTCGAGGACACCCAGCTCTATGCACGGGTTTTCGCCCTGGCCGAAAAGGCGGAAGGTCGGCCATTACCGCGTGCGGTGTTGCCGGGGATTGTTCTGCAAAGCCCGAAAATCACCCGCAAACTCACCACGGCGTGGTTTGCCAAGCGGGTCGATGAGCGTTATCAGCGTTGCATGGCGCGGGCCGGCAAGTGACCGAGCGCAAAAAAAAGGCGTAAAAAAACCCGGCTGATGAGGCCGGGTTTTTCATTGAGTACTGCGGTAAAACCATTCATTTACGCAGCGCGGTTTTCGATCAGGCGATCCGAGCCACCTTCTGCAACGCGGTTCTCGATTAGGCGATCCGAACCACCTTCAGCAACGCGTTTCTCGATCAGACGATCCGAGCCACCTTCGGCAACACGATTTTCGATCAAACGATCCGAACCACCTTCGGCCACACGACTTTCAATCAGACGATCCGAGCCGCCTTCAGCGACAACCGGGTGAGCAGAGGTAGCGGCGAAAGCGTTAACTGCAAAAACCGAGAAAACGATGCTGAGGATAGTTTGGCGTTTCATGAGGGTGTGCTCCGGGGTGTAGTTGTTGGGTCTGGAGCTGATGTTACGCCGCGGATTTTTTATGAGAACTTCATTGCCGTGATGGTGAACATCGACGGCAATGATAGGAAGGACGAGGCACCCCACGCGAGCGTGATGTTTCAGTTCAACGACTCAGGTGCGACGGCGAACAAACTTGCGCCACAACCAGACCCACAGCATGAACAGCGGGAAGGCCAGAATCAGGAAGGGCAGCGCGTAGCTGACTTTTTCCAGCGCATCGGCGGCGCCATCGGCCAGGTTGTCCAGCAAATTGCTGAACGCTTGGCTCAGGTGCGACGAGCGACTGCTGGCGCCGGTCGGCAGGAACGACAGCGTGACCCGATTGGTGTCCAGTCGGCGCTGGTGCCCGGCGGCGATCTGGGCCAGGGCTTGCAGGTCGTTTTCGATCCCTGCCTGTTCCTTGCTCAAGGTAATCAGGTCCGTGACGCTGATGTCTTTGCGGGCCGCCAATTCATCCAGACGTTGCTGCTGAGCCTTGAGCCGTTCTTGACGCCGACGAGTGTCGTCCACAGCATCGGCCAGGTCTTCGGCGCTGGTGATCCGCTGACCCAGTTCCCCACCCTCGGCCGCCATCGTGACCAGCGGTTCGACGCCAGCGGGGGCAATGCGCAAAGTGATCTCGGCGCGGCCGGCGCCTTGCTCGATACGCAGAACGTTACAGGCCCCGAAGCGTGCGGTTTCGCAGGCCTCGCGTGTGGCCTGCAAGCGCGGCCCGATTTGCGCCTGGGGCAGCAACAGTTGCAGTTCGTGCTCATAGGCGAGCATGGCGCCACCGCGCCCTTGTTCACCGGCTAGACTGGCCGAAGACGAGTGTTCGCTCGGCGAGCAGCCACTCAAGGCCAAACCAGCCAGAAGCAACCCATAGAGACGAAGAAACGAGGCGAGACCGCCATCCTGTTGGCGCATGTACTTTCCTTGAAGTGTGCAGTAGGGCTTGAACCATGAGTGCGGCCCGGGAGGCGTATCTTACCTGTATCGCCCGGCCCAATGGCAGGGAACGTGCCTCGTGCCCAATCGTCTGCTGAGTCTATTTTCGTTTCGCCAGGAGCGCGCGATATGTACCAGCTATACGGACACCAGAACTCCGGCGCTGCCGCGATAGAAGCGGCACTGGAGCTTTGCGAAATTCCTTACCGCTTCATCGACGTTGAATCCTCTCCCGAGGCGACCCACGCGCTGGAGAAGCTCAATCCGCTCAAGCAGATTCCGACACTGCAATTGCCCGATGGCAGCGTTCTCACCGAGAGCGCTGCGATTCTGATTCACCTGGGGCTCACGTTCCCCAAAGCAAATCTGCTGCCGAAAAACACCGCCGCGCGGGATCAGGCCATTCGCGGCCTGGTGTACATCGTCAGCAATTGCTATTCGGCCATTGGCATCATCGACTACCCCGAGCGCTGGTTGGCCGAGGCGGATGAATCGTCCAGGCAAAACCTCATGGCCGGCGCCCGCGCGCGACTGCACAGGAGTTGGGAGGTGTTTGCCGATCAGTTTTCGGGCGATTTGTATCTGGGTGACGAGACGCCGGGAGCCCTGGATGTGCTGGCGGCGGTGGTGTCCAGATGGGCGGGTAGCCGGGAACATTTACGCAGTGCAAGGCCTGGGTTTTTCGCGTGGCTTACGCGCATCGACCGGCACCCGACATTGGCACCGGTCTTCGCGCGGCATTGGCCGGATTGATCTATTCGCCGCGGATGTACTGCTCCAACTGGCGAATCAACTCAGCCTGTTCGGCGATGGCCTCCTTGACCAGGTCGCCGATCGATAGCAAACCAATTAGCTGGCCGTTTTCCACCACCGGCAAGTGGCGCAGGCGTTTGTCGGACATGATGCCCATGCAGGTTTCGACGGTTTGATGGGTGTCCACGGTGATCACCGGCGACACCATGATGTCTTCGACCGGTGTACCGACGGAGGAGCGGCCCTTGAGCACAAGTTTGCGCGCATAGTCACGCTCGCTGATGATGCCGACGACCTCGCCATTCCTCAAGACCGGCAAAGCACCGACGTTTTTGGCGGCCATGACCATCAGCGCTTCCAGCACCATTTGATGCGGCGCAATGGTGTGGACCTCATGATTCTGTTCAGCCTTTAACTTCAGCAGTTGGGCGACGGTTTTCATGGCAGTTTCTCAGGTGTTGTCGTTGTCCTTGAAGAATCGTAGACACGGGCGCTGAGGGCAAGGCAGAAAGCGGCAGATAACGCGCAAAAAACGCCATTCAGCAGTTTTTCTTCGGTAAACCTGAAATTTTTCACAGTTATTCATTGATCCATGGGCTGACTCAATCCTGTGGGAGCGAGCCTGCTCGCGAAGGCGGTGTATCAGTCGACACTTGTATTGACTGACCCACCGCCTTCGCGAGCAGGCTCGCTCCCACACGGATTGCATCCACATCGCAGAGAGGGCTATCGCCTTCGATGACGCGTAGAATTGCGACCTGAATCAAATGTTGAGGTTGCAGTGGTGGATTTACAGCGGGGCTTCGTCCTGACTCGGCATTGGCGCGATACCCCGGCCGGTACGGAAGTCGAGTTCTGGCTGGCGACCGACACCGGTCCCCAGCGGATCCGCCTGCCTCATCAACCGTCGGTGGCGTTCATCCCCGCCGCCCAGCGCGAGCAGGCCGAAGCGCTGCTGCGCGGCGAAAAGAACGTCGAGCTGCGGGCGTTGGCGCTGCTGGATTTCGAGCACCGCCCGGTGCTCGGCCTGTATTGCCAGCAGCACGGTCAGTTAATGCGCCTGGAAACCGCACTGCGCAAGGCCGGTGTCGACATGTTCGAAGCCGACGTGCGCCCACCGGAACGCTACATGATGGAGCGTTTCATCACCGCACCGGTCCGGTTCAGTGGCACGCCGAACGCCGAAGGCCTGCTGCTCGATGCGCAGATGAAACCGGACCCCGACTATCGCCCGAACCTCAGGCTGGTCTCGCTGGACATCGAAACCACCGCTCAGGGCGAGCTGTATTCCATCGCCCTGGAAGGCTGCGGCGAGCGCCAGGTCTACATGCTCGGCCCGCCCAATGGCGACGACAGCGAAGTGGATTTCCAGCTCGAATACTGCGATTCCCGAACCCTGCTGCTGAAAAGACTCAACGAATGGTTCGCCCGCCATGACCCCGACGCGATCATCGGCTGGAACGTCGTGCAATTCGACCTGCGCGTGCTTCACGAACACGCTCGGCGCCTGGCGGTACCGCTGAAACTGGGGCGTGGCGGCGAAGAGATGCAGTGGCGCGAACACGGTAGCCGCAACCATTACTTCGCCTCGGCCGCCGGCCGGCTGATCATCGACGGCATCGAATCCCTGCGTTCGGCGACCTGGAGTTTCCCCTCGTTCAGCCTGGAAAACGTCTCGCAAACCCTGCTTGGTGAGGGCAAGTCGATCGACAATCCGTACCAGCGCATGGACGAAATCAACCGCATGTTCGCCGAGGACAAACCGGCCCTGGCCAAGTACAACCTCAAGGACTGCGAGCTGGTGACGCGGATTTTCGCCAAGACCGAGCTGCTGACCTTCCTGCTGGAACGGGCCAGCGTCACCGGTTTACCGGCGGATCGCAGCGGCGGCTCGGTGGCGGCGTTCACGCACCTTTACATGCCGCTGATGCACCGCCAGGGTTTCGTTGCGCCGAACCTTGGGAACAAGCCTGCGCAGGCCAGCCCCGGCGGTTTTGTCATGGACTCGCAACCGGGCCTGTACGAGTCGGTGCTGGTGCTCGATTACAAAAGCCTCTATCCATCGATCATCCGAACCTTCCTCATCGACCCGGTGGGCTTGATCGAGGGGCTTAAACATCCCGATGACAGCGAGTCGGTGCCAGGCTTTCGCGGTGCGCGTTTTTCCAGAACCCGGCATTGCCTGCCCGCCATCGTCGCCCGGGTCGCCGAAGGTCGCGAAACCGCCAAGCGCGAACACAACGCGCCGTTGTCCCAGGCCCTGAAAATCATCATGAACGCTTTTTACGGCGTGCTCGGATCCAGCGGTTGCCGTTTCTTCGACACACGCCTGGCGTCGTCCATCACGCTGCGCGGTCACGAGATCATGCTGCGTACGCGACAGCTGATCGAAGCCCAGGGCCACACGGTAATTTACGGCGACACCGATTCGACCTTCGTCTGGCTGCGCCGTGCCCATGGTCAACAAGAAGCCGCACAGATCGGCCGCGCGCTGGTGGATCACGTCAACCAGTGGTGGCGCGAGCATGTGCAGCAGCAATACGGTCTGGAAAGTGCCTTGGAGTTGCAGTTCGAAACCCACTACAAGCGCTTTCTGATGCCGACCATTCGCGGCGCCGAGGAGGGCAGCAAGAAGCGCTATGCGGGGCTTGTGACCCGCGTCGATGGCACCGACGAAATGGTCTACAAAGGCCTGGAAACCGTGCGCACCGACTGGTCGCCACTGGCCCGGCAATTCCAGCAGGAGTTGTACCTGCGCATCTTCAATCGCAAACCCTATCAGGATTATGTGCGCGACTATGTGCGCAAGACCTTGGCGGGGGAGTTCGACGATCGCCTGATCTACCGCAAGCGCCTGCGCCGCACCCTTGATGACTATCAGCGCAATGTGCCGCCTCACGTGCGTGCCGCGCGAATGGCCGATGATTACAACGACCAGCAGGGCCGCCCGCGGCAATACCAGAACGGTGGCTGGATCAGTTACGTGATCACCGTCGCCGGGCCCGAGCCGCTGGAAATCCGCAGCGCGCCCATCGACTACGACCACTACGTCACCCGGCAACTGCAACCGGTGGCGGACGCCATTCTGCCCTTCGTGGACGACGACTTTTCAACCTTGATTGGTGGGCAGCTGGGCCTGTTTTGAGTCGAGCAGCAACAACGTCCAGTCATCCAGGATGCCGTGGAAATACTGGTCAAGTGCTCGATGAAAGTCGCTGTTAGCGCCAGCAACCTGGGCGAACAGCGTCATGGAAGAGTGAAACTTGAGATTGTCGGGGTGACCGAAGATGGCCGTAATTGAGCTGTTTTCGATGTTCAGCACCAATTGCGTGCAGGTGCGCAACCGTGAACCCAGCAGTGGATGATTGAGGTACGCCGCAGCTTCCTCTTTGGAACGAATGGCAAAGTGGCGGGACATCTCGCTGCCGCCCAATCCTGAGAATTGCGGAAAGATGAACCACATCCAGTGACTGCGCTTGTGACCGGCGTTCAGCTCGGCCTGGACCCGTTTGAACACCGGGTCCTGTGCCTGGATAAAGCGTTGCAGATTAAACGAATCGTCCTGATCAGTGCTTCTCATGCCGAAGCCCTCTGACAGACTGCGATGGCTCAGACCATGGCCAACCGCTGTTTGCGTTGTGGCGCGCGAAACGCCTGGTCCAGCGCCTCCAGATCCCCAGCCTCCAGTTGCAATTGCGCGGCTTGCGCGTTGAGTTGCACGTGCTCGGGTCGGACCGCTTTGGGGATGGCGATCACGCCTTCCTTACGCAGCATCCATGCCAGTGCTACCTGGGCCGGCGTCACACGGTGACGGGCGGCTATTTGTTTGAGTGTTGCATGGTTCAGCATAGGCCCACCCTGACCGATCGGACAGTAGGCCATGACCGGCATTTGATGCTGGCGGCTCCAGGGCAGCAGATCAAACTCGATGCCGCGTTCTTCCAGGTTGTAGAGCACCTGATTGGTGGCACAGGCCGGTGAGGCCAGTTCCTCCAGGTCGTCGACATCAAAATTGGAGACGCCCCAGCGACCGATCTTGCCTTCTTCGCGCAGGCGTTCGAAGGCTTCGACCGTTTCTTCGAGGGGATACTGGCCGCGCCAGTGCAGCAGGTAGAGATCGATGTAATCGGTATCGAGCCGCCGCAGACTGCGTTCGCACGCCTGGGGGATGCCTTTGCGGCTGGCGTTGTGCGGGTACACCTTGCTGACCAGAAACACTTCATCACGTCTGCCGGCGATGGCTTCACCGACCACTTCCTCCGCGCCGCCCTCGCCGTACATTTCAGCGGTGTCGATGAGGGTCATGCCCAATTCGATGCCGAGGCGCAAAGCCGCCACTTCCTGGGTGTGCCGGGAACGATCTTCGCCCATGCGCCAGGTGCCTTGACCGATGACCGGTACGTTGACGCCGGCCAGTTCGAGGGTCCGCATTCAAACCTCCTTTCTGAATTTCGATCGATACTTCAGTGGGCAGCAGAATAGCCCGGTGGTTCCGTCGAGCACCAGAAAGGAGGTGTCCTGGGTTATTGGGCAGAAAACTTCATCACAGTGCTCTGGGCATAGGTCTTGCCCGGGTCCAGTCGCGTGGACGGAAAGCTCGGCTGATTCGGCGAATCCGGATAGTGCTGGGTCTCCAGCGTGAACGCGCCCCAGTGCGGATAGACCTTGCCGGCCTTGCCCTTGACCGAACCGTCGAGGAAGTTGCTGGTGTAGAACTGCACACCGGGCTCGCTGGTGTAGAGCTGCAAGCGACGACCGGATTGCGGATCGCTGACCTCGGCGGCGAGTTGGCCCACATCACCCATGGCGTTCAGCACCCAGTTGAAATCGAAGCCGCCCTGTTTCGGTTCGGCAAATTTCAACTGTGGGTGATCGGCTTTGATGTTCTTGCCAATGGCCGTCGGTTGGGTGAAGTCCATCGGGGTACCGGCCACCGGGGCCAGTTCGCCGGTCGGGATCAATTTGCCGGTAACCGGCGTGTAATGGCTGGCATGCAGGGTGGCGAGCTGTTTCAGCACATCACCGTTACCGGCGCCGGCCAGGTTGAAATAGCTGTGATTGGTCAGGTTCAACACCGTGGCTTTATCGGTGGAAGCCTTGTAGTCGATGCGCAGCTCGTTGTGCTCGTTGAGGCTGTAGGTGACTTCGGTTTTCAGGTTGCCGGGGAAGCCCATTTCACCGTCCGCCGACAGGTACGTCAGGGTCACGCCGACCGAATCCTTGCCATTGCTCGGTTGGGCTTTCCAGACGTCTTTGTCAAAACCCTTGGGGCCGCCGTGCAGCGAATTGGAGCCGTCGTTGAGCGGTACCTGATAGCGCTTGCCGTCCAGTTCGAAAGCACCGTTGGCCAGTCGATTGCCGAAGCGCCCGATGGTCGCACCGAAGTACGCCGTGCCGCTCTGATAGCCCTGCACGTTATCGAAACCGAGCACCACATCGTCGAACTTGCCGTTTTTGTCCGGCACTTTCAGCGACTGCAAAATGCCGCCGTAGGTAATGACCGTGGCGGTCAGGCCATGGCTGTTGCGCAAGATGTATTGCTCGACGGGCGTGCCGTCATTGGTTTTGCCGAAGGACTTGTGTTCGCTGGACAGGCCGGCGGCCTGGGCGGAGAGGGTGGCGATCATCAGGGACAGTCCAAGGCTGCAGAGTGGGTGTCGGGATTGAAGCATGGTTGACCTTCCTTTTTGTTGTTTTTTGACGAAGTAGTCATACTAATGATCGCGTTTCAATGCGATCAAGGAAGGATTTATAGCTTATGTATGAGCTGTTGCAATTATAAAGTATGACTAATGTGGTGGTCCTCTTAACGGATGCCAACGCTTACGGACCGTCGGCACTGCACTTTTCAAGGATTCACGGCTCTATCCTTGGCCAGCCTGCGGCGAATCCCCACCGCCGGCCCATGCCCAAGTTCAATAACCCATGGCTCGAGTTTTACCCCGCACCACCCCGCGAATCCGCCGCCGTTGCCTGCTGTTGGCCTGCTTGTCGATGCTCGCAACCTCCGGGTGCAGTCAGCAACAGGGCAGCGACATCGTCAGTCAGTTCCGCGAAGGCAAACCCCAGGAATTCCTCCAGACCAGCGTCGACCGCATAGCGACCCTGGCGATGCGCGACAACCTCGACAGCCTCTACCTGCTGATGAGCAAGCTCTACCTGCGCAACCCGGACGAGCTGAAAAAATCCGGCTTCCTCGACGCCCGCACCGCTGGCAAACAAGTGCGCATGGCCATCGAACAGCAACAGCCGCTGCCGACTCTGGGGGGCAAAAAAGACCTCGCAGCGCTGAGTTATGCCATGAGCCCGGAGTTTCTCGGCGACCGGGTCGGTGCCTTCATCTACGCCATCGGCAGCATGCTCGTCACCGCCCACGGCAATCGGCTCGAGTTCTACATGACGGATGTGATCAACCCGACGTTCGTCAGCAACGCCGCCCGCAACATCGAGAAAGCCACCTGGATACTCAGCCAGCGGCAAAGCAAGAACGGCGAGCCGTTGCTGTTTTCCAACGAAATTTCGGAGGAGGGCAGCAACCTGAGTTTTGCCGTGGAGTTCGGCAAGATCGTCGCGCGGCTGGACCTGCTGACGCAGATGCTGGACGAACGCTACCGCCGGATCGGTTTGAATTACGCGCAGAGTTTGCTGTTCCTCAATTTTCTCCCAGTACAGTGAACCCCTTGTGGGAGCGAGCCTGCTCGCGAAGAGGCAGGACCGACACTTTTGCAGTGTCTGCCAAACCGCCTTCGCGAGCAGGCTCGCTCCCACAAGGAACTGCGTGCACAGGAAATACTGCGTACTTGTGGCATAAAGATAGATCGCATCGATATAAGTGGTTATAAGAAAAATCGCTATGCTGCGGACCAGATTTTTCATGCGTTTTTTGTGGGCGTGTTAATGGAATTCGGTAATTTCGGTTTAGTCGTGGCAGGTCTGGTAGTCGGCTTCATTGTCGGCATGACTGGGGTCGGTGGCGGTTCGTTGATGACCCCCATTCTGTTGTGGTTTGGCGTCAATCCGGCCACCGCAGTGGGGACGGATTTGCTGTACGCGGCGATTACCAAGTCCAGTGGCGTGCTGGTTCATCGAAAGAACAAGAACATCGACTGGGCCATTACCGGTTGGCTGACCCTCGGCAGTGTGCCGGCGGTGGCGCTGACGTTGTGGTTCCTGAGCACCTTGCAAACGTCGCCCGAGGCGATGAACGCGGTCATCAAGCAGGCCTTGGGCTTTGTCCTGTTTGCCACGGCGCTGGCGATTTTCTTCAAGAAACGCCTGCTCGATTTCGCTCACAAACGCGCGGGCGGTCATTACAACCCCAGCGGCAACCGCTTGAATGCGCTGACCGTGATCACCGGCCTGGTCCTCGGCACCATGGTTGCCCTGACCTCCATCGGCGCTGGCGCCCTGGGCACTGTCGCGTTGTTCATTCTCTATCCGCTGCTGCCGACCCGCCGCCTGGTGGGCACGGAAATCGCGCACGCCGTACCGCTGACCCTGGTGGCCGGTCTCGGCCATGCGAGCATGGGCAACATGGATTGGCACGTGCTGGGTTACTTGCTGATCGGTTCGCTGCCGGGGATTTACCTGGGCAGCCACCTGACTGGCCGTATCTCCGATGAAGTGCTGCGGCCTTGCCTGGCCACGATGCTGGTGCTGATCGGGTACAAACTGGCCTTTTAATCGGTAGAGATTCCAGAAACAAACCCGCTTGGCAGGCGCCCTTAGGCCCGGGTCAGAATCTCCAGCAGATGCCCGTCCGGGTCATCGAAATAAACCCGCCGGCCACCGCCGTAATCGTTGATCTCATTTGGTCGTTGTTTGCCGGGGTCGGCCCACCAGGGTTGCTGTCGGGCTTGCAGGCGGGCGAAGGCCGCATCGAAATCCTCGTCACCGATCAAAAACGCATAGTGCTGGGAGGCAATCGGCGGGTCATTGTCGTAGAAGTCCAGCGACACACCGTTGTCGAACTTGACGATCAGCATCGGGCCAAAGGGTTCGGGGTCGGGCAGACCGAGGATGTCTGCCAGATAGTTGGCTGATGTCTGCTTGTCACGACACCAGACGATGGTGTGGTTCAACTGAGCGCTCATGCACAGGTCCTCACGGCGGATCAGGGCTTGGTTGTTGAGCTATGAGATTAGCTCAGCCTGTTGCGCAATGACCGCCCTGACCTAAGCTTGGGGCAAGGCGAGACATAATTGCGAGCGTCACCCGGAACGAACGCCGCGATGCGCAATCATTAGAGCGTGGATATCAAAAGGAGATGCGCATGCTCATCAGGTCATTGACCCTGACTACCCTGCTGGCTTTCGCCGGCGCCTTGTTCGCTGCCGATGACGGCTCACCGCTGGACATGGACAAGGGCAGGTCCCGGCCGTTGATTGTCATCGCTCCAAGTACGGTCGATCCCACGTGGGTCAGCCTGAAAAAGTCGCTGGATGATCCGACAAACCGCAAGGGGTTCACCGAGCGAAACATGGTCCTGTATACCGTGCTCAATTTGATGGGCCAGCGCGAGGGCAAAGACCTGGGGCCACAAGACACGGCGGCATTGATCCGCTCGCTCAAGTTGGGTGCCGGCGCGAAGAGCAAAGTCATCCTGGTGGGCAAGGACGGCGAAAAGAAACTTGAGAGTTCGGGAGATGAATCAAAATCGGTCGATTTGAAGAAAATTTTCGACACGATCGACGCCTTGCCAGCGACTGAGAAAGAAGCCGCAGCGATGACGGTCGCGACGCCTGTTGAAGCGGCTGAACCGGTCAATGGTGCAAAGGGTGCCAAGGGCGCAAAACCAGGCAAGTCGGCGAAACCTGCCAAGCCGCCTGAAATGCCGGATGATTGAACCCGGACCTTTGTAGCAGCTGGCGAAGCCTGCTGCTACAAGAGACAAAGGCGGCCGACTGGCGCGTTGGCTCTATTTCAAGGTTGAGCCAGAAAGTGGCGGATTACATTGATCAGCACGGGTGAAAAAGGCTGAAGACATTGCGCTGCATCCGGTATTTTCAGATCTTCCAGAAGTAAATCCAGGAACTCTTCATCTTCATACTGCAAATCTTCGGGAGGCACGCTCTGGCTATAGATCAGCGCATCGACCATCTGTTTGCGTGCGCCGACTAGGCCTCGATTACTTTCCTCTGTATGACCCAGATTCAAGGCCTCAATAGCGACCCTGGCCCGCTCGGTTTGTCCCGTTACCAGGCCGGACAAGTAGAACTTCAGTTCGGTTTCGCATTCGGCCATCAACGGCGTGAGTGGCAACGGTCGTGTACCTCGACCATGACCGCATTGATGGGGGCGCTGGCAACTGGCGACAATGTTGAAAAAATCTAAAGTTCGATTCGGTGCACGATCCTGAGCTTCAAGATGTTCGTTATGGGCGTCATCAATCGTGATCGACTGACAGCAATAGGCACATAACCCGTACTGTTCCGAGATACACGATAAACGGATGGACCGGCTCTCTTCTCGTGGTAAGTCCTTGTAACGTAACGCGTTGTTCGAGCGCTTCCAGCGAGTCAGCGCTTGTGGCTCAACTTCCTTGTTAATCTTACGCACGGCGCAACTCCAGCTTTCGGATCAACAATGCGGCCTTCGCCAGCTCTAGATGACCTTCTGGCAATTCAAGTGAAAGCTCGGAAAAAAGGTTCTTTGCGTCGTCCAGATCACCGTCCTGCAAACGCTCCAACAGTCGATTCAAGCGCTGCTGCACTTCGCTGTTGCGAATATCGGTGTCCATGACTTCCAGTAGAACCTGATTGGCATCCAGTCCATAAAGGCCATTGCGTTCCTGTAGCTCTCCGTCATCCAGCACGTAGCACAACACATCTTTTGCGTCACTTATGACCAGTGGCGAATGGGTTGTCAGTACAAACTGGCAATTTGGAAAGGTCTCGCTCAACTGCCGAATCAAACTGCGCTGCCATTTGGGGTGCAGGTGCAGATCGACTTCGTCGATCAGTATGATGCCGTCACCTTCTAACGGATTGTCCAATGACTGATTCATCATCGCCAATCGGCGAGCGATGTCGCCGACTAGCGCCATCATCGACTTTTCACCCTGCGAGAGCTGGGAGACGTTGAGCGTCACACCGTCTTTGTCTATCGCCATGTGCAGGCGCGGCTTGCGCTGCACTCTCAGGTTGCTGAAGCCTGGCATGAACGCTGCAATGGCAGACCGAACTGCCGTCAACTGACGATCTCGGGATGAGGCCTTCAACTGGGAAAGGGTTTTCCAAATGTCACTGTCGTTACCGAACTTTTTGGAAATCTCGGCCAACGCAATGTCGGACACGCCGGTTTCATTTTCGCTGTCTTCGCGTTCGCGAAACCATTCAAAAAAGCGTCGGAAATCCACGCCACGATTTAGTGAGTTGTCGTAGCCGTCTAGTTGGTCAAAGGAATGTTTGGTTCGGATCTTTAGCGGGATTTCCAGAACTGACCGTTCAACCGGATAGTAGGCAATCAGCGGAAGCGAAGCTTTATCATCTGCGGTTAGTTCGTTGCGATAGTGATCCGCAAGGAGACTGACACCGCCTAAGGAGCTATGAATTTGAGCCTTTCGCCCTTGCCTGCCGCGGGCAATGCCCCACGTGAACAGAGCATCTTGAGGATTAGCATCGGGACGACTTGAGCGTGCATGTGACTCGTCTACTACGCCAATTAAAATTAATGCAGACGAAGCGCCGTTTCGAATGTCCTCTTCCGCAAGGTAATTGCCATTGCCTTTCTCGGTGCGAATTCTGGCAACCAACCAGCTCAACGAGATGGCCAGTGACTTTAAAAGGGTGGTTTTCCCGGCGCCGTTATTCCCCACCAGAACCGTCACGTTTGAGGGGTGTTTGTCCGTGGGGGCCAACTGAATGTCCAGTTCGGTGAACCGACCGACATCCGTGACCTTGAATCTGTTGATTTCCATTACATCGCCCTTTGGGGGTCAGTCGGTTTGAAGGCTTGAGCGCACATTATGTCATTCATTCCCAGCCACGGATTGATCCGATGCCGTTCGGGGGCTTGGGAGGCTCATTAGATACAACGGTTTCGGTCGCATCACAACGGTAATCAGCAAAAAGGTAATTGCAGCGTGTTCCCAAAAAAATGAGCCGGGGCAAAGGCCTTCAATTGCGTCGGAGATTTCCTGCAAAACGTGGCGCACTTCATGAACTGGTGCCCTGCAAACTCGAAAGCTCGAACCGAAACGTAGCGCTGTCGATTCAGCAGTTGGCGGTGGCCGCCGAATTGCTGGTGAACCGCGCACTGGACGCCATCGACCCGCCCGAAGGCGCGCCTGCTGTTCAGCCAACGACTCAATATTGAACAGGGGAGGTTCAGCCATGGCTCGATACATGCCGATGACGGGCATCGACTGCACAATCCCGTCCTTGCTGATTGATACAGAAGTGCTGGTGGATGTGTTGCATGACACGGCGGCGTACCGCATCCGCAGCGTGACTCAACTGCTGGAAACTCTTTCCATTGGTGAGGGCATCAGCCGCGATGCATTGCTGTTGCAGGATTTCGCGCGGGTGTTGGCGATTCCGATGCGCGACGGTTGTGGTTTGATGGATGTGATCGGGCGACGATTGCAGGCACAACAATAAAAAATGGGCGACCTCAACAGGTCGCCCATTTTTTTGCCTGCAAGAGATCTACAAAAAAAAGGTGTTTCGGTGTGAGATGTACTGGCTTCTATTGGTCTCGGAAGTTTCCTGCAAGTCCTGTCGGTCTTGATGAACTGGTTTCTGTCAGAGCGCACCGCTAGCCTTCGTCAGCCACCGCAAAATCGCGGTCGGACGTGGGAATCCGCGACACTGAGGGATCCAGGGACGAAAAACACCAATGGCACAAAAAGGAGCCTCGTCTGTGAAAAAGTTCAGCAAGCATCAACCGCAAACCCCAACCGACGCCGATCATCTCGATCCCGCGAAGCTGTGTGACACCGCAAAAGGCGCAGTCACCCGAAGCCCCAGGCGTACCGCCACGCCCCAGCAGATTTTCACTGTTGCTCCTGGTGTCGACACACTGACCCTGCTAAATCAGGCCTGCGAAAACCTTGCCTCCCTGACTGTCCTGATTGCGAATTTTGCCGGGAAACTGGAAGGCTCGAACCGCAAGGTGCTGCTGTCGATTCAGCAATTGGCGGCGGTCACCGAGTTGTTGGTGAATCAGGCACGGGAAAATCTTGATCCGAGAAGCGCCGCACCTGACGCTCAGCCGCCGACTCGGCATTGAGCTGACGCAGTAACGACAATGGGCGACCTCAAAGGGGTCGCCCATTTTGTTTGCCTGCTACGAGAAATCGCGTTTCTTGGCTACTTCGCCAGTGCGCTCAATATCGTATGAGCAATCTTGACCCGCTCAGGGTTCGGGTAGTTTTTGTTGGCCAGGATCACAATGCCGATGTCTTTCGACGGCACGTACGCCACGTAAGCACCGAAGCCGCTTGTTGAGCCGGTTTTGTTGATTAGCACGTTTTTGGGTTGAGGTTGCGGCGGGGTCAGCCACTGGACTTCGTGAGCCTCCATCGTCATCTGCGTCGAGTTACCCGCCAGCAATGTATCGAGGGTGACCGGGTAGTGGTAGAACTCCCAACCCAGTCCCTGAGTCATCTCGCCCACCTTGTAGTAACCGGTATGCGTCGTGGTAATTGCCCGTTGCATCGGGTCTTCGAGGCTGGCCAGCTTCATGTTCGCTTCAACATACCGAATCATGTCCGCCGCGCTGGTTTTCACCCCATAAGCCTCCGAATCCAGTGCCCCCGGCCCGACTCGCACCGGTTTGTCTTCCTTGTTGTAACCCTGAGCGTAAAGACCCATCTGAGCCTGCGGTACTGTGAGGTAGGTGTGTTTCAGCCCGAGTTTCGGCAGCAGGGTTTTTTCCATCACGTCATCAAACGGCGCGCCCATGCTTTGGGCTGCCAGATAACCGAACAAACCCAGGCTCGGGTTCGAATACAGCCGATGGGTGCCAGCGGCATAAGTCGGTTTCCACTGCTTGAAATAGCCGAGCATCTTGTCCGGTGCGTCGGCATCGTCGGGGAATTGCAGCGGCAGGCCGCCGGCGCTGTAGGTGCCCAGTTGCAGCACGCTGATGTTATCGAACGCGCTGCCACGCAGATCCGGCAGCACGCTGCTGGCCTTGTCCGACAGGGACAGCTTGCCGGTGGCCTGAGCGTAGGCGGCGAGGGTGGCGGTGAAGGTTTTGCTCACCGAGCCGATTTCGAACAAGGTGTTTTCAGTAACGGGTTGTGCGCTCTCTTTCGAAGCTACCCCGTAGTTGAAGTAATGCGGCTTTCCGTTGACGGTCACGGCCACGGCGATTCCGGGAACGGCCTGGGCTTGCATGACCGGTCGTACGGCGGCATTCACCACCGTCTCGATTTGATCCTGTGCGACGCATTGGCCGGTGGCGAGCACCGCCACGCAAACGGCGAGAGTTTTCAGCCTATCCATGTTGGTTTGGTCCGTCATTGATTCGATTGCGCGCCATTTTAGTGTGTTAAACGCAACCCTCCGAGCGTTTTTTCAACCCGGCCGTCCATAGGTGGGCCGGGCTGATTGTTTACAGGCCAGGTGCGACCGCTGAATCAGCGCACCAGACACGGCCGCTTGTTATCGAATTTCCATCCCGGAATCAGAAACTGCATCGCCACGCTGTCATCCCGCGCGCCCAATCCCATGCCTTTGTACAGCTCATGGGCCTTGGCCAGCTGATCCATGTCCAGTTCGACGCCCAGCCCTGGTTTCTTCGGCACCTGCACGCAGCCGCCGACGATTTGCAGCGGCGCTTTGGTCAGGCGCTGACCGTCCTGCCAGATCCAATGCGTGTCGATGGCGGTGATTTCACCCGGCGCAGCGGCCGCGACGTGGGTGAACATCGCCAGGGAAATATCGAAGTGGTTGTTGGAATGCGAACCCCAGGTCAGGCCCCACTCATGGCACATCTGCGCCACGCGGACCGAGCCCTGCATCGTCCAGAAGTGTGGGTCGGCCAGGGGAATGTCTACTGATTGCAGCTGGATCGCGTGGCCCATTTCCCGCCAGTCGGTGGCGATCATGTTGGTGGCGGTTTTCAAACCCGTGGCGCGACGGAATTCAGCCATCACTTCACGTCCGGAATAACCGTTTTCCGCGCCGCACGGGTCTTCGGCGTAAGCCAGGACGTGATGCTGATCCCGGCACAGGCGAATGGCTTCTTTCAGTGACCACGCGCCATTCGGATCGAGGGTGATGCGCGCGTCGGGGAAGCGTTCGGCCAGGGCGGTGACGGCTTCGATTTCTTCATCGCCACTGAGCGCGCCGCCCTTGAGTTTGAAGTCCTTGAAACCGTAGCGCGAGTGAGCCGCTTCGGCCAGACGCACCACGGCGTCGGCGGTCATGGCTTTTTCGTGACGTACGCGGAACCAGTCGTTGTCGGCGTCCGGCTCGCTGCGGTAGGCCAGGTCGGTTTCGTTGCGATCACCGACATAAAACAGGTAGCCGAGCATCTTCACTTCATCGCGCTGCTGACCTTCGCCGAGCAGGGCGGCGACCGGCACGTCCAGATGCTGACCGAGCAGATCGAGCAGGGCGGCTTCCAGGCCCGTGACGGCGTGGATGGTGATGCGCAAATCGAACGTCTGTAACCCGCGACCGCCGGCATCGCGATCGGCGAAGGTCTGGCGCACTTGATTGAGGATCTTCTGATAAGTGCCGATCGGGCTGCCGACCACCAGGCTGCGCGCATCTTCGAGGGTCTGGCGAATGCGCTCACCGCCCGGTACTTCTCCGACGCCGGTGTGACCGGCGTTGTCCTTGAGGATCACGATGTTGCGGGTGAAAAACGGCCCGTGAGCGCCGCTCAGGTTGAGCAACATGCCGTCGTGACCGGCCACTGGAACCACCTGCATGCTGGTAATGATCGGGGCTTTGGCGGTTTCTTGTGTGTTCATTGTTATGTCCTTCAAAACAGTGCTCTTACATGAGTGTTCAGGCGTGGTTGGACGCTGGTTTGGCCAGTGCGACGGCAGGTGCGGATTTCGGTTTGTTGCGTGCGGCGAAGACGATGATCGCGGCGATGATCGAGGTCGCGGCCAGGCCGTACAACCCGCCCTGAATCGAACCGGTGCGTTCTTCCAGTAGACCGAACGTGGTCGGCGCGACGAAGCCGCCGAGGTTGCCCACAGAGTTGATCAGCGCGATCACACCCGCCGCGATCCGCGCATCCAGATAGGCCTGAGGAATGGGCCAGAACAGCGACGACGCCGATTTGAAACCCAGCGCGGCAAAGCAGATCGCAACGAAGGCGAAGATCGGCCCACCGGTGGTGGACATGAACATCCCGGCCGCCGCGATCAGCAGGGCAGCGGCGACCCACGCTTGTTGATGCTTCCATTTGGCCGACAGCGAAGCGAAGGCGTACATGCCAACGATCGACAGCAACCACGGAATCGAGTTGAACAACCCGACCTGAATATCGCTCAGGTCGCCCATCTTTTTGATGATGCTCGGCAGCCAGAAGGTCGCGGCATAGATGGTCAATTGGATAAAGAAGTAGATCAGGCAGAACAGGATGATCTGGCGATCCTTGAGCAGCGTGCCCAACGACGGTTTGATCGGCGTCGCGGCTTCGCGGGCCAGTTGTTCGTCGTCGATGGCCTTGACCAGCGCGTCTTGTTCGGCGCGGCTCAGCCATTTGGCGTCGTGGGGTTTGGAGTCCAGCCAGAACCAGACGAACACGCACAACCCCACCGAGAACATTCCTTCGATGAAGTACATCCACTGCCAGCCGTGCATGCCGAAACCGCTGATTTGCAGCAGCAACCCGGACAGCGGGCCGGAGATCAGCGAAGCAATCGCCGAACCGCTGAGGAAGATCGCAATCGCCTTGCCGCGTTCAACGCCAGGTAACCAGCGGGTGAAGTAGTAAATCACTCCGGGGAAGAAACCTGCTTCGGCCACGCCCAGCAGGAATCGCAGGATGTAGAAGTGGGTTTCGTTCTGGATGAACGCCATGCAAGCGGCGACCACGCCCCAGGTCAGCATGATGCGGGTCAGCCAGATTCGTGCGCCGACTTTTTGCAGGAGGATGTTGGAGGGGACTTCAAACAGCGCGTAACCGATGAAGAACAACCCGGCGCCGAGGCCGTAGGCGGCAGCGCCGATGCCCAGGTCATGTTCCATGTGGGCGCGGACGAAGCCGATGTTCACGCGGTCGATGTAGTTGACGATGAACATGATCACGAACAGCGGCAGTACATGGCGTTTCACTTTCGAGATGGCGGATTTCAGGACCGAATCGGCGCCATCGTTCATCCCGGATATGGATGTATTCACTGCGTTATCTCCCACTGATTATTTTTATGCGGGGTGTGACTGGGTGTTGCGATGTTGATAGACATCATACAACTACGTTTTTTCATCCCGCAAGAGTGGTTGTCCAACAAAATGGCGCTTTATAGAGTGTTTATTATTCTTTTGCGCTGATGCGTGACCTTTCTGATGGTCTCGAATACCCTGTTTGTTGAGTGTTGTCATACAAGTTGGTCGGCGTTTTCCTGAGATTCCCGTCGAGCGCAGTGCTACGATTCCGTTAGCCCTGCTTTAGGATGATCGCCATGCAAGAAGACCTCGACGCGCCTGCCCGCAAGCGCACCCACAACCTGGCCCATGACCTGGTGGCCAAACTGACCCAGAGCATCTTGCTCGGCCAGATGCTGCCCGGGGACAAGCTGCCGTCCGAGAACACGATTGTTCAGGAGCACGGGGTCAGTCGCACGGTGGTGCGCGAGGCGATCTCGAAGTTGCAGGCGTCGGGGCTGGTGGAAACCCGCCACGGCATCGGCACCTTTGTTATCGAGCGAGCACCGGAGCAGGGGCTTCGGTTGAATGTCGATACCGCGCTGGGGGTGCGCAGCATTCTGGAGTTGCGCATGGGCCTGGAAACCCAGGCCGCCGCACTGGCGGCAACCCGTCGCACGGATCATCAGTTGGCACAGATGCGCGAAGCGCTGGACGACTATCAAAGCCTGCTGGCCAACAACGACAGCTGCGTCGAAGCCGACAAGCGCTTCCACCTGCTGATCGCCGAAGCCACCGGCAACGTGTGCTTCACCGAAATCATGCAGCACCTGGGCAGCGCCATGATCCCGCGCACCCGCGTCAATGCCGCCGAGCGCGGCGCAGTGGACTTGAGCAAGCTCGGGCAACTGGCCAACCTTGAGCACGAGGCGATTCTCAACGCGATCAAACGCCAGGATCCGGACGCGGCGCGGGCGGCCATGTGGCTGCACCTGACCAACAGTCGAGACCGGTTTTCGGCCGATCGCTGAGCACCGCCGAGATCCGTGTGGGAGCGAGCTTGCTCGCGAAGGCGTCAGTCGCATTGGCGCCAATCCGGATCAGGCCCCGGTGACTTGAGCAACCACCGGCCTGCGCTCCAGATTCAAGGCCAACACGCTGACCAGCACCACCAGTGCTCCCCCAACGATCATCAACGTCGGCCGCTCGCCCAGCGCAAAAGAGGCAATCGCCATGGCGGTGGGTGGAATCAGATACAGCGTCATCGTCGCGCGGCTCAAATCCACATGAGTGAGCACATAGGCCCAGGCGAGATACGCAAGGGCACTTGGGAAAATGCCCAGCCCGATGACCGCCAGCTGCACTTCAACCGGAGCGGTGATGACCTGGCTCACCAGCCCCGGGAGATAAACCAACAGCAGCAGCGTCCCGAACCAAACCGTGTAACACACCAGCGTCAGCCCGTCGTAGCGCCGCGAGTGATGCTTCTGCAAGGCAAAGTAAACACTCCACGAAACCGCCGCCAACACAATCAGCCATCCATGGGCGTCGATGCCCCCCAGTCCGTGATCACCGGCCACCACAATCACCACGCCAATCAATCCCAGGAAAACGCAGCCCCAGCGCCACGCGCTCACCCGGTCCTTGAACACGAAGCGCGCCAGCAACGTGCTGAACAACGGCGTTGATTGCGCCAACACACTGGAGGCGCCGGCGCTGACACTTTGCTGGCCGAAGTTCAGCGCGACATGGTGCAGGCTCACGGCAAAAAAACCGAGCGCGAACAGCAGCGGCAGGTCACGCCTGTTCGGCAGGCTGATGCCTCGGAACACCGCGACCACCGCCATGAATGCCGACGCCAGCAGAAACCGCAGCAAGGCCAGATGACCAGGTTCATAGGCCTGCAAACCGATGTGAATGCCGGTCGGTGAATAACCCCAGCAGCCGACCACAAATGCCATGGCCAGGATGATGTTGACGGGAGAACCGGGGGAGGGCGTGAGAGGCTTCATGATCGGGCACCTGTAGGCGGATGCACCCAGTATCAGAAGCCTGACTGTTCGCCACAACTGACTTATAGTGCGTCAACTCTTCACTTTGGGTGATGTATGGAGCTGGCACAGATACGCATGTTCAAGACCGTTGCCGAGGTCGGCAGCATCGCCCGGGCGGCCGAGTTGTTGCATTGCGTGCCGTCGAACATCACGGCACGGATCAAGTCCCTGGAAGCGGAACTGGGTGTCGCGCTGTTTCTGCGCGAGGGCCGAGGGCTGCGAATCAGCCCGGCCGGGCAGACCTTTCTGGTTTATGCCTCGAAAATTCTCGCCCTGACGGCTGAAGCCAAGCGCGCGGTGGACCCTTCGGCCGAGCCGTCAGGGCCGTTGCGCATTGGCGCCATCGAGTCGTCGGCGACCGGTCGATTGCCGCGTTTGCTGGCGAAATTCCACAAACGTTTCCCCGGCGTTGCGCTGGAACTGACCACCGGCACCTGGAGCCAATTGCTCGACGACACGCTCAATCACCGGCTCGACGGCGCGATCGTCGCGGTGGATGTCGAGCGCTCACACCTCAAGCGCACGCCGATGTACCGCGAGGAGCTGCTGTTGATTGCCTCGACGTCCTTGGGGCCTGTGCGTGACATCGCGGATTTGCAGGACAAGACCGTGTTCATGTGGCCTCAGGGCTGTCCCTACCGGGCGGCGCTGGAGCATTGGTTGTTGCGGCAGGGGCAGGCGTTGCCGATCGTCAGCCTGGCCAGTTACGGGGCGATTGTCGGCTGTGTCAGTGCCGGGGCGGGTGTCGCGCTGGTGCCAAAAGGCGTGTTTGATCAGTACGCCAAAGGGGCAGGTTGTGCGGGGTATGAGTTCCCCGAGCTGACGGCGATCGACAACCTGTTTTACTGGCATGAAAACGCCGGGGTTCACCCGGCGCGGGAAGCGTTTGTGGGGATGTTGCGTGAAGAGTTCGCCTGACTCGTTACCTGTGGGAGCGGGCTTGCTCGCGAAGACGGACTCACATTCAACATCTGAGTTGCCTGACACACCGCATTCGCGAGCAAGCCCGCTCCCACAGGGGAGGTGTGCGTTCTTGTTGATCATGTGACGCAGACATCGCGCATCAATAACCCAAACCGCAAATCCACCGCATCCGGAATCGGCAGGTACACCGTATGCCCATCCCCCGGCGCCACCTCGATCGGCTCGCCTTTAACGTTTTGCAGCTCATGCAAGTCGAATTGGAAGTTGCCCTTGGGCGTCATCAGTTCCAGGTGGTCGCCCAAACCAAATCGATTCTTCACCTTGACCTCCGCCATCCGGTCACGCCGCTCGCCGGTCAGCTCGCCGACAAACTGCTGCCGCTCCGACACCGAACTGCCGTGCTGGTAGTTCTGGTATTCGTCATGCACATGCCGCCGCAGAAAACCTTCGGTGTAGCCGCGCTGGGCGAGGGATTCCAGATCCGTCATCAGGCCGCGGTCGAACTCGCGACCAGCCACCGCGTCGTCGATTGCCCGACGGTAAACCTGAGTGGTCCGCGCGCAATAAAAGTGGGATTTGGTCCGGCCCTCGATTTTCAGTGAGTGCACGCCCATCTGCGTCAGACGCTCGACATGCTGCACCGCGCGCAGGTCCTTGGCGTTCATGATGTAAGTGCCGTGTTCGTCTTCGAAGGCCGGCATCAGTTCGTCGGGCCGATTGGCTTCCTGCAACAGGAACACCTGGTCGGTCGGGGCGCCGATGCCCAGGGTTGGTTCGGGCTGGAAGGTCTGAACGATCTCGCCGAGCTGATTTTCTGTGGCCTCTTGCGCCGAATATTTCCAGCGACAGGCGTTGGTGCAACTGCCCTGATTGGCGTCGCGCTTGTTCATGTAACCCGACAACAGGCAGCGACCGGAGTAGGCCATGCACAAGGCGCCGTGGACGAACACCTCCAGCTCCATCGCCGGGACTTGCTCGCGGATTTCGGCGATTTCTTCCAGGGACAGTTCGCGCGACAGGATGATCCGGCTCAAGCCTTGTTGCTGCCAGAACTCGACACTGGCCCAGTTCACCGTGTTGGCCTGCACCGACAAGTGGATCGGCATCTGCGGGAAATGCCGGCGAACCAGCATGATCAGGCCTGGATCGGACATGATCAGCGCGTCCGGCGCCATGGCAATCACCGGCGCCAGGTCTTTGAGGAAGGTTTTTAGCTTGGCGTTGTGCGGGGCGATGTTCACCACCACATAGAAGCGCTTGCCTTGAGCCTGGGCCTCGTGGATGCCGAGGGCCAGATTGGCGTGATCGAATTCGTTATTGCGCACCCGCAGGCTGTAGCGCGGCTGACCGGCGTACACCGCATCGGCGCCGTAGGCGAAGGCGTATCGCATGTTTTTCAGGGTGCCGGCGGGGGCGAGCAGTTCTGGAGGCAGGAGAGTCATGGCAGAGTCGGTCACAAAAGCCGCCGAGAGTAAGCGGCTTGCCCGCGGGGTTCATTGATCTGGATCTATGCTTGATGAACAAACGGATGGCACTCGCGCGAACCGTGGCGGACTAAGCATCAGGACGCGACATTGTGTCCTTGCGGGCTGACATGGATCGGACATGAACGAAGAGACAGTACAAAACAAATCACTGGTGATTTTGCTGGGGCTGGTCACCGCCGCGTTCATCTGGATTTTGCTGCCGTTTTACGGCGCGGTGTTCTGGGCGGTGATCCTCGGCATCCTCTTCGCGCCCCTGCAGCGACGACTGCAACTGAAGTTCGGCTGGGAGCGCAACCTGACGTCGCTGCTCACCCTGAGCATCTGCCTGGTGATCGCGATTCTGCCGGTGATCGTCCTCAGTATCTTGCTGGTCCAGGAAGGGGCTGCGGTTTACAGGAGCATCGAAAGCGGCGAACTGGACATCGCCGGGTATGTGACGCATTTCAAACACAGCCTGCCGCCGTACTTCCAGCACTTGCTCGATCGGGCCGGGGTTGGCGAGCTGGAAGGGCTGCGAGAGAAGATCATCAAGAGTGCGGTGACAGGCAATGAGTTTATCGCCACGCAAGTCTTCAGTGTCGGTCAGGGTACGTTCGATTTTGTGGTGAGTTTTTTCATCATGCTCTACCTACTGTTCTTCTTTTTGCGGGACGGCGCCGAACTGGCCCGCAAAGTACGCGCTGCCGTGCCGCTGCAAGAGCACCAGAAACGTCGTTTGCAACTCAAGTTCAATCGCGTGGTTCGGGCGACAGTGAAGGGCAACCTGCTGGTGGCGATCACGCAGGGCGCATTGGGCGGTTTGATTTTCTGGTTTCTGGATATTCCGAGCGCGCTGCTCTGGGCGGTGCTGATGGCGTTTCTGTCGCTGTTGCCAGCGGTGGGAGCGGGGATCGTCTGGGCGCCAGTGGCGGCGTTTTTCCTGTTCACCGGGGCGATCTGGCAAGGCGTAGTGTTGGGGTTGTTCGGGTTTTTTGTGATCGGCCTGGTGGATAACGTGCTGCGACCGATCCTGGTGGGCAAGGATACCAAGATGCCGGACTATCTGATCCTGATCTCGACCCTTGGCGGTCTGGCGATCTTCGGCCTCAATGGCTTTGTGATCGGGCCGCTGATCGCTGCGCTGTTCATGTCGAGCTGGGCAATCTTCATTGAAACCAAGCCGCGGGTGCAGCTGCCTTAAGCGCTGAGATGGCCTTGGCCAATACGTTGCGACAGTGCCTGGGCGGCCGGCAGCGAGGTGAGCGGACCGCTGATCGGTTCGCCGTCCTGCACCAGGTACCAACAGGCGAGCAATCCTAGCTCTCTGAGCGGTGCGGGAACGGCGCTACCGATAACGGACATGATCTGAACCTGGGACATAAGTACCTCCATTAATCTATGGAGCTACCTTACGGAACGGACACTTGGACGGACAATCAACGCTTTCGATAGTCGTCATTGACGCCAATGAGTCATCGGTTCAGTCGACCACCAGGTCCAGCATATGAACCACTTCCTGCTCGTTGAGCAGGCCTTTTCGCACCAGGTTTTCTGCCAGCAGCGAAAGAAACTTGGCGCTGCGATGGCCTTCCAGGTGCTTGAGTTCGGTCAGTGCGTTGTACACCTTGCTGGAAGTGCACAAGCCGACAATGCGGTGCGGGTTTTGCGTGGGCATGAGGTCGTCCTTGTTTTTATCAACCTGTTGTTAACGGACAGGTCCAAGATTGCGGACCCGACATGACATAAATATGACCGTTTTCCCCAAAGCGGGGGAAGGATGGCGAGTCAATCTTGCCAACTTGCACCGCAAAGACTGTCCCGACAGCGACCTTGGCGAGATTTATCCAGACCTCTGCCGACGGACGGTCACAAAAAAGGCCCCGCTGTTGAGGCGGGGCCTGATGATTCCGTTACCAGCGGCCATAGCCGTGGGGAGGGCCGTAGTAACCGCGCGGTGGACCGTAATAACCACGTGGCGGGCCGTAATAAACCGGCGGCGGGCCGTAATAGACCGGTTGTTGCACGTAGACCGGTGCCGGCTGGTAATAAACCGGTGGGGGTTGTTGCACATAAACCGGTTGTGGCTGAGCGTAAACCGGTTGCTCTACATAGACCGGGCGGTTGCTGTTGATGATGGCCGAACCGACGATGGCCGAGCCAACGATCGCGCCAAATACCGCTGGACCTTGCCAACCGCCACCGCCATGCGCTTCTGCCTGCCCTGCGATAGCAAGAGCACCGATCAGCAAGGCTACTGTGGGGATTTTACGGATCATGATAGTTCCTCGGTTCTTCGACCCGGCGCTTGTGTCTGCAATAGACCCAAGGATTGTCGCGGGGATACTTCTAAGACAGCGTTTTTTTCAAAATCAGCACAGCCGTTGGGTAAATTTTGTGTAAGGTCTGTACTGGCTTCTTTACAGTTCAGTGAGGCCGCGTGCAGACACACCGTTATGATCGATCAGACCCGATGGATTGGCTAATCCCGTCCATCTGAAAGTGCTATTCAAGGAGATTTTTCATGCAGATGAACCCCGACAGAGACACCCAGCTGTGCATGTCGCTTTCCGCACGTCCCGGGAACTTCGGTTTGCGGTTTCACAATCATCTGTATGAGCAATTGGAGCTGAATTTTTACTACAAGGCCTTCAGCAGTCAGGATCTGCCAGGCGCCGTTGGCGGTATTCGTGCCTTGGGGATTCGTGGTTGCGGCGTGTCGATGCCGTTCAAGGAGGCCTGCATTGCCCTGGTCGATGAACTGGACGCCTCCGCTGCGGCTATTCAATCGATCAACACCATCGTTAACACTAACGGCCATCTCAAGGCTTACAACACCGACTACATCGCGATCGCCCAGTTGCTTGACACCCACCAGGTGCCGAAGGAATTGACCTTTGCCCTGCGCGGCAGCGGCGGCATGGCCAAGGCTGTGGCCAGCGCCTTGCGCGATGGTGGCTACAAAAATGGCCTGATCGTCGCCCGTAACGAGCGTGCCGGACGGGCGTTGGCCGACTCGCTGGGCTATCGATGGCAAGCGGAGCTGGGCTCAGAGCGGCCGCAGATGCTGATCAACGTCACACCGATCGGCATGAACGGCCCTGAGGCCGATCAGCTGGCGTTCGATGCTGAAACCATCGCTGCTGCCGAGATTGTCTTCGATGTCGTGGCAGTCCCCTCGGAAACACCGTTGATTGTGCGCGCTCGTGCTGAAGGCAAGCGAGTGATCACCGGGCTGGAAGTGATCGCGATCCAGGCGCTGGAGCAGTTCGTGCTGTACACCGGCGTACGGCCGACCGATGAGCAGTTTCACAAAGCCGTGGAATTTGCCCGCAATGGCCTTGGCTATTCTGGTGCCCGGCAAGCGAAACCGTGACTGAGGTGACTCATGCATCCTGCCATTCTTAATCTGGATCAGGCCGAGCTTGAACCGCTGCCCGAAGCGTTTGCCCCGACGGGAGACACCGCCGACCGCTATCGGCAACGACAGGCGCGCATCGGCCAGCAACTGGGTGCGCAGAAGCTGGGTTATCGCCTGTACGCGCTGGAACCGGGGATGCGAGGCAGCCCGTTTCACAGTCATCGGGTCAACGAGGAGATGTTTTACATCGTGGCCGGGGAAGGGGAGATTCGCTTGGGCGCCGAGCGCTTTCCCGTTCGCGCCGGTGATGTCATTGCCTGCCCGCCGGGCGGCCCTGAAGCCGCGCACCAGATCATCAACACCAGCAACGCTGAGCTGCGCTACCTGGCGGTCAGCACCCAACAATCACCCGAGATTTGCGAGTACCCGGATTCCGGCAAGTACGCGGTGATGGACGACTTCAAGGTCGACGCCGAGGGCAATGCCTCGGGCTTCGTCGCCGTCGCCAGGCCGGCCGACGGCGTGGATTATTGGGACGGCGAATAATCGCGCGTTGTTTATTCGAGGCGGGCCAGACGCTCTTCCAGCGCCGCAATTCGCGCCTCCAGCTCTTCGATCCGCTCAACCGATACGCCGCCACCCGCGCCACGCTCGGTCGGGTTCTGCCGTGCTGCCAGGATCACTTCGATGTCCGTCGGGTCGCCCAAGGCGTGCATGTAGCGGTCTTCACGCTGACCGGCCTGGCGCGGAATCAACAGCGCCAGACCGCGAGCGATCAAGCGTTCCAGTTGATGCACCACCTGTTCGGCATCTTCGAAGTCATGCATGCGGCCGCTGCGGGTCAGCAGTTCATTGACCGTTTGCGGACCGCGCAGGAACAGCAGCCCCGCAAGAATGACCTGAGCCGGCACCAGTTCCAGTGCCTTGTCGACTTTGTGTTCCCAGCGATCCGCACGGCTGCCCATCACCAGTTTGGTGAAGCCGCGTCCTTCGAGGGCGCGCAGGCTCTGGCCGACCTGACCCTGGGTCAGGTTCATCACCGGCTCGCGGCTGGTTTTCTGGTTGCAGGCAATCACCAGCGCATTGAGCGTCAGCGGATAGGTTTCCGGGCTGGTGGCCTGTTTCTCGATCAACGAGCCCAGTATGCGGATTTCCGTGCTGTTAAGCCGCGGCTCGTCTAAGGTCATCTCTTGCTCAGTACTCATGGTTCTTTATCCTTCCCGGAGGCAATTTTTGCTCCTGCTGGCATGCACTTTAGATTGACGTGTGTCAATGGCAACTGAATTCGTCACGCCTTCTTGGCAATCATCACAAAACCTAAATGAATAATTAACGCTATTTTTACAATCCGACGAGCAACGTATGCAGGGCCGAGAACTGGCGGACCTCATTGTGGGCATCCGGTAGTTCTCCCATCGACGATATAAGCCTTATTGACTGGACTATGGAGCAAAGCATGAAGCTGACGTGGGTATTGGCCAAAAACAGTGCGCTGACCGGCGCGTACTCCTGATGACCGTTCTGGTCACTGGCGCTGCCGGTTTCATCGGGTATCACACTGTTAAGCGTTTGTGCCTGGAAGGCCTTGAAGTCATCGGAATCGACAACCTCAACGACTATTACAGCGTTGAGCTTAAACGCGCACGGCTCAACGAGCTTGCATCCTTGCCAGGCTTTCGTTTTCAGACCCTGGATATCGTCGACAAACCGGCACTGATGGCGTTGTTCAAAGAACATCGTTTTACCGAGGTTGTGCACCTGGCGGCCCAGGCGGGAGTTCGCTATTCACTGGATAACCCGGACGTCTACGCGCAATCGAACCTGGTGGGTTTTCTGAATGTGCTGGAAGCGTGCCGTCACTATCGCCCCGAGCACCTGATCTATGCATCAAGCAGCTCGGTGTACGGTACCAACAGCAAAATGCCGTTCAGTGTTGAAGACGCTGTCGATCATCCCATTTCACTGTACGCGGCCAGCAAACGTGCCAATGAGTTGCTGGCTCACAGCTACTGTCATTTGTATGGGCTGAAGGCCAGCGGCCTACGCTTTTTTACCGTTTACGGACCTTGGGGGCGCCCCGACATGGCGCTGTTCAAGTTCACCGAAGGGATCCTCAACGGCTTGCCGATCGATATCTATAATCACGGCCAGATGGCGCGCGACTTCACTTACATCGATGACATTGTCGAAAGTGTCGCCCGTTTGCGCCCACGGCCGCCGATCCCGGACGGGGAGGGCGACGGCGTTAACCGGATTTTCAATATCGGGCGTGGCATGCCGGTAGCACTGCTGGAGTTCGTCGATTGTCTGGAATCGGCGCTGGGGATCAAAGCGCAGCGCAACTTTTTACCCTTACAGCCTGGTGATGTGGTCAAGACCTGGGCTGACGTGTCGGCATTGACCCAATGGGTCGACTTCCACCCTCAGGTGACGGTGGAAGAGGGTGTAGCGGAATTTGTGAAATGGTATCGCCACTTTTATCAGAGATGAAATGTTCGCCCTTGATAATAAGAAACCAAGGATTAAAGGGGGGACCCTATGAGTCATGAAATTTTTGTATCTGTACTGATTCCGGCAAAAAATGAAGCAAACAACCTAAAGCCCTTGATTGAAGAAGTGCGCATGGCCTTGGCCGATGAGGCGTACGAAATCATCGTCGTGGACGATGGCAGTACCGATGCCACTTTGCACGAACTGCGGCAGATCAAAAACAACGGCCTGAGCACGCTGCGTATCCTGCGTCATGAGCGTTCGCTTGGGCAAAGTACCTCGCTTTACCATGCGGCAATTGCTGCCAAGGGGCAGTGGCTGGCCACGCTCGATGGCGACGGCCAGAACGATCCTGCGGACATCCCCGGGATGTTGGCGTTGGTGCGCGGTGAACAGGGGCTGGCCGGCATTCAGTTGGTGGCCGGACACCGGGTTAATCGTCGAGACAACGCGAGCAAGCGCTGGGCTTCGCGTTTTGCCAACGGGTTGCGCAGCCGCATGCTCAAGGACGCAACTCCGGACACCGGCTGCGGGCTGAAACTGATCGAGCGGGCGGCGTTTCTGCGACTGCCGTACTTCGACCATATGCACCGGTACATTCCGGCGCTGATCCAGCGCCACAACGGCCGAATGATCACCCATCCGGTCAACCACAGGCACCGCACAGCCGGGGTCTCCAAATACGGCAACCTCGACCGTGCCCTGGTGGGCATTCTCGACCTGATCGGCGTCTGGTGGCTGATCCGGCGCACGCGCCTGAACGCCAATGCGCAGGAAATCGAAGGATGAATCTCTCCCGTGAAACCCTGTGGCTGGTGGTCGGCTTCGCCGGCCAGATAGCCTTTACCGGTCGCTTCGTCCTGCAGTGGCTGTACAGCGAATACAAGAAACGCAGCGTGATTCCAGTGAGTTTCTGGTACCTGAGCATCGTCGGTAGCGCCCTGCTGCTCGCTTATGCCATTTACCGGGAGGACCCGGTGTTCATTGCCGGTCAAGCCTTTGGCTCGATCGTTTATCTGCGCAATTTGCAGTTGATTGCCCGCAGCAAACACTTAAAGGACTGAGTCATGCGCAGAACGTTATCACCCCGGGTCGAATGCCTGGGTTTGATGTTGCTCGCCCTGGTTTTGATCGGTGCCGGGCTGGGGCTACGTCAGCCGCAGAATGTCGACGAGGAGCGATTCCTTGGCGTTGCGCTCGAGATGCTGCAGCACGGCTCGTGGCTGATTCCGCACCGTGCGGCAGAGATCTATGGCGACAAACCGCCGATTTTCATGTGGACCGTGGCGTTCTTCGCCTGGCTCACCGGTAAACCCTCCATCGCCCTGTACCTGCCGGGGCTTCTATCGGCCGTGACGGTCACCGCAGTGGTCTATGACCTGGGCCGCCGGTTATGGAATCAACGTGTCGGCCGGATGGCGGCGCTCTTGTACCTGGCGACATATCAGACGTACAGCATCCTGCAGACCGGCCAGATCGACAGCTTTTTGATTCTGTTCACCTCCGTGGGCATGTACGGCCTGGCGCGGCACCTGTTGCTCGGGCCGGCCTGGCGCTGGTTCTACCTGGGTTGCGCCGCCATGGGTATTGGTGTGATCACCAAAGGGGTTGGTTTCGTCCCGGCCCTGATGCTGATTCCGTATGCCTACGCGGTACGCAAAGGTTGGCCCGGTGTGGTGGCCATGCCGGGCGAGGCGCGCAAGTGGCTGCTGGGTCTGTTGGTCATGCTGGGTGCCATCGCGATCTGGTTACTGCCCTTGGCCTTGTCCATCGCGCTCAATGGCACTGCTGACGAGATCGCCTATGCGCGAGAAATTCTGCTGCGCCAGACCGCCGGACGCTATGCGGCCGCCTGGGACCATCGCGAACCGTTCTGGTATTTCTTCGTTCACGTGATCCCGCAATATTGGCTGCCGCTGGTACTCGCGTTGCCATGGCTGGTGCCCGCTTGGCGCCGGCAACTGCACAAGCGCGACGGCCGAGTGCTGGTGCTGCTGGGCTGGGTCGTGCTGGTGGTGCTGTTTTTCTGTATCAGCAGCGGTAAGCGCAAGTTGTACATCTACCCGGCGCTGCCTGGGCTGGTGCTGGTGGCTGCACCGCTGATTCCCTGGCTGCTCAAGCGCTGGTTCAGTCAGCGTCCGCGGGGTCGGCGAGTATTCCAGGCGCTGGTCGTGACCTGGTTTGCGCTTTGGATTGCCCGCGGTTTCATCGAGCCGATCAAGGACGGTCCCAACCCTCATGAGGCGCTCATGGCGCAGGCGGCGACCATGACTCAAGGCGCCGACCTGGTGTTGGTCAATTGGCGCGAGGGCCATTGGCTGTTCGCGCGACAACCGATCGTGCACTTCGGGATGGTCGGCTCCACGGTCGAGCAGGCGGCTCTGTGGCTGCGCGAACACCCTCAGGCGTACGCCTTGGTCCCCGACGAACTGTTGAGCCAGTGTTTCAATCCCCAGGCCGCGCGTGAGTTGGGCGAAACCTCCCGTGCACAGTGGTCGATCGTCGGTGCCGATGCCGATAACGGCCAATGTCATCCGGCAAAACCCGTCAATGTCTATCGATTTACTTGGGATCGGAAAAAAGCATGAGCAAAACAGGGAAGGTTGGAGTTCTGCTGATCGCCGTGCTGGTCGGCGTTAGCGTGGCTTCCGTTCATTTTAGCTGGCACGGGCAGTTGTACGCGCACTGGCATAACAGCTGGTATGGCAATCAGGCGCCCGACAAAAATATCTGGCTGCCAGACTACAAGGTCGCGATCGAAGGCAAACCGATCCCGGGCATCACCGATTTGTCCGGTCTCGCCTATGACCCTGATCACGACCGCTTGTTGGGTATCACCAATGGTGTGCCTATGGAAATTCTGGCGCTGACCCGTGACGGCGATTTGATCGAACGCTACCCATTGATCGGTTTCGAGGACACCGAAGGCATTGCTTACATGGGCAAAGGGCGGGTGGTCATCGTTGATGAACGAAAGCAGCGGCTGCACATTTTTACCCTTCCGGACACCGCTGGACCCATCCGTGAAGAGCAAACCGAATCACTCGCCATTGAGATCAACCTGAGCCAGCATAACAAGGGGTTTGAAGGTGTGACCTATGACCCGGCCAATGACCGCATCTTCGCCATCAAGGAGCGTGATCCGCGGCAACTGTACTCAATCACCGGCATGCTCGGCTCCATCGGCAGCCGAATGCAGATCCGTATCAAGGACTTGACGACCTGGGTCGACCGCGGCGTTTTCAGCAAAGACCTTTCCGAGGGTTACTACGATCCTCGGACCGGCCACTTACTGTTGCTAAGCGAAGAGTCCAGCAACCTGACCGAACTGGACCAGCAGGGTAACTTCGTCAGTATTCTCTCCCTGCGCGCCTTGGCGGGTGACCTCAAGCATACGCCGCCGCAAGCCGAAGGCATGACCATGGACAACGCAGGCGAGCTTTACATTGTGAGCGAGCCCAATCTGTTTTACCGGTTCACTCGATCGAAGGCCGGTCTGTCGGCGAGTGCAGAAAAACACTGATGAAGTTGAAGTTTTCATGCCGGCAAGGGGCTAACGTGCGCAGATCGTTCAGAGGTGCGCTGCGTTTCCCCACCGGATAAAAGACCCGCCGCAGGGGGGCCGCGCATGGCTATAATCGCCCCACGTTTCCCTCCTGTCACAACACGAGACTGCCATGACTATTTCCCTGTACGCCGCTTCCGTTCCGGTTTTCAAACAAATGCTCAACGCCCTGAGCGACGTTTTGAACAAGGCCGAAGCCCACGCCACCGCCAAGAACATCGATCCAAATGCTTTCCTGCAAGCCCGTCTGTACCCGGACATGTTCCCGTTGGTTCGTCAGGTGCAGATCGCCGTTGATTTCGCCAAGGGCGTTTCCGCGCGTCTGGCCGAAGTTGAACTGCCGAAGTACGACGACACCGAAACCACCTTCGCCGAGCTGCAAGCGCTGATCGCCAAAGTGCTGGCCTTCATCGGCGAGATCAAACCAGAACAGATCGACGGCAAGGAAGGCATCGAAATCATCACCCGTCAGGGCACGCCGAAAGAGAAGCGCTTCACTGGCCAGGCTTATCTGCTGAGCTACGGTCTGCCGCAATTCTTCTTCCACGTCACCACCACCTACGCACTGCTGCGTCACAACGGTGTGGAAGTGGGCAAGCGCGATTACATGGGCGCGTTCTAAGCCGCCCGGATATACAAAAGCCCGCCAAGGTTCGCACCTTGGCGGGCTTTTTTGGGTGAGTCTTTTGATCTTTGTTACGCCAGACGTTGGGCTTTCTCGTCTTCACCCAGGCACGCCGCCGCGGTGAACAGTACGTCGGTGGAGGAATTCAGTGCGGTTTCCGCCGAGTCCTGCAACACCCCAATAATGAAACCGACCGCCACCACCTGCATGGCGATTTCACTGGGGATGCCAAACAGGCTGCACGCCAGTGGAATCAACAGCAACGAGCCGCCAGCCACGCCCGAGGCCCCACAGGCACAGATCGCCGCGACGACGCTCAGCAGGATGGCCGTCGGAATGTCCACGGCGATGCCCAGCGTATGCACGGCCGCCAGGGTCAGCACGGTAATGGTGATCGCCGCGCCGGCCATGTTGATGGTCGCGCCCAACGGGATCGAGACCGAGTAGGTGTCTTCGTGCAGGCCCAGGCGCTTGCTCAATTCCAGGTTGACCGGAATGTTCGCCGCCGAGCTGCGGGTGAAAAACGCAGTGATACCGCTTTCGCGCAAGCACATGATCACCAGTGGATACGGGTTGCGGCGCAGCTTCCAGAACACGATGACCGGGTTCATCACCAGCGCTACAAACAGCATGCAGCCCAGCAACACCGCCAGCAGATGCACGTAGCCGATCAAGGCACCGAAACCGGAGGTGGCGAGGGTCGACGCCACCAGGCCGAAAATGCCCAGCGGCGCAAAACGAATCACCAATCGCACGATCAAGGTCACGCCATTGGACAGGTCACCCAGCACCTCGCGAGTGGTGTCACCGGCATGGCGAATGGCAACGCCCATCCCGATCGCCCACGCCAGAATGCCGATGAAATTGGCATTCATCAGCGCGCTGACCGGGTTGTCGACCACGCTCAGCAGCAGACTTTGCAGCACTTCACTGATCCCGCCCGGCGCAGTGACCGCAACGTCGTGAGTGGCCAATACCAGGCTCGACGGGAACAACGTACTGGCGACAACGGCCACCACCGCCGCCGCAAACGTTCCCAGCAGATACAGAAACAGAATCGGCCGGATGTGGGTTTCCTGGCCGTGCTTATGGTTGGCAATCGAGGCCATGACCAGCACGAACACCAGAATCGGCGCGACAGCTTTAAGCGCCGATACGAAGACTTTGCCGATAAACGCGGTGGACTTCGCCACCTCCGGCGCGAACAGGGCCAGGGCAATCCCGGCGATCAGGCCAATGATGATTTGTGTGACCAGGCTTAAGCGTTTCAGGCGTAACCATAGCGAAGGGGATGAAGCGGTCATAAAACGGCATCTCTGATTTTTTTAGGTGCGGGGGTATCGCGACATCAATGCCAATCAATGGCCGATGAATAAGGTGTACATATCGCAGGGCGCGGACTTTATCACAGCGTGGTCTTCATCCTTCAGACCTGTGACGATCTGCCACCCGCGGGGTCAACGAGATCGGCAGGTTCGTGCAACCCTGATCGGAAACACTCTGTTAAGATTCGCCATCCTCATTTTCAAGTCATGCCAGTGGGCCTTCGGGCTAGCGCTGGTGTCGTCGTTTTCTGGAGTTCTGCATGCTGTTGCCCATCCTTCTGTTGTCTGCTGCCGGTTTCACGGTGCTGACCACGGAATTCATCATCGTCGGCCTGTTGCCGGCGATCGCTCGAGACCTTGAAGTCAGCATCCCCCAGGCGGGTTTGCTGGTGACCTTGTTCGCCTTCACGGTCGCCGCATTCGGGCCGTTCCTGACCGCCTATTTCGCAAGGTTCGAGCGCCGCAAATTGTTTATCTCGGTGCTGATCATGTTCGGCCTGGCCAACACCCTTGCGGCGTTTGCCCCGAACATCTGGGTGATGTCCGTCGCCCGGTTGATCCCCGCGTTGGGGTTGCCAGTGTTCTGGGCGCTGGCCAGTGAAACCGCGGTGGACATTGTCGGCCCGGACTACGCGGGTCGCGCCATCGCCAAGATTGGTTTCGGCATTGTCTGCGCCACGGTGTTTGGCATTCCGGTGGGCACACTGATCTCCGATGCGTTCGGCTGGCGCAGTGCCTTCGGCATTCTGGCGGTGATCGCGTTTGCCAAGGCGTTGCTGCTGTTTATCTACCTGCCGAAAACCAATCTGCATCAGCATCAGGTGAGCTTTCGCTCGCAGTTCAGAATCCTGCGCAGCCCGCTGATGGTGGGGCATGTGCTGCTGTCGATCCTGGTGTTCAGCGGCATGTTCACCGCTTACACCTATCTGGCGGACATTCTTGAACGCCTGGCCGGTTTCAACGGCACGGTGGTCGGTTGGTGCCTGATGGGCTTCGGCGCGGTCGGGCTGATCGGCAACTCACTGGGCGGCCGCGCGGTGGATCGTCATCCGTTGATCGCCTCGATGATGTTCTGCGCGTTCATGATCGCCGGCCTGGTGGCGTTGGTGCCGAACATTCATTCGCCGCTGGGTCTGGCTGCGGCGATGGGGATTTGGGGCGTGACTCAGGCGGCGTTGTTCCTGGTCAGCCATGTGCGATTGATGAAGGCTGCACCCGAAGCACCGGCGTTCGCGGCATCGCTGAACATTGCCGGGGCTAACCTCGGGATAGGCCTGGGCGCCATGATCGGCGGTAGGGTCATCGACGGTGTAGGCCTGCAAGGTCTTGGTTTCGCGGCGGCCGCTTTTATCCTCGCCTCGATCCTCTTGGCCATCGCGCTGATGACCTTCAAGCCCCGCGAAGTCTGCGCCTGACACCTCACATCTCGGTGAATAGCTCGCGTCGGGCACCTTCGGTAATCGCGACAATGCCGGGGTGCTTGACCTTGCGTTCCACCGAAATGGCGTAGAACGACTCGGTCACCGCGTCGGTCTGGCCAATCAACTCCACGCCGTATTGGCGTATCACTTCATCGGCAATCACACTCGGGCCGATGAAGATCCCGCTGCCGGATTGGCCGAACGCCTGCATCAAGGCGCTGTCATCGAACTCGCCGACGATGCGCGGCTGGATCTGCTGCTCGGCAAACCAGCGCTGCAAGCGACTGCGCACCACGGTCTCCGGCCCTGGAATCAGCAGCGGTGCGCCGTGCAGGCTGCGGGGGAAATCCTGACCGTACTGCGCCGCCAGTTCAGCCGTGGCGAAGAAACTGATCCCGCATTCCCCGAGTTTCTGGCTGTAGCCCTTGATGTCCAGGTGCGAGGGCATCGGGCTGTCGGAGATCACCAGATCGAGCCGCTGGATCGCCAGGTCGGCGAGCAGGCGTTCCAGTTTGTCTTCGCGACAGGTGATGCGCAGCGGCTCGCTCAATTCCATGGTCGGCGCAATCAGGCGGTAGACGATGGATTTGGGCACCACATCGGCCACCCCTACCCGAAACAGAATCTGCTGTTCGTTGGGCTGTGCTCGCAGCATTAGCTCCAGTTCGCCGCCGAGCTGAAACATTTGCTCGGCGTAGGGCAGGGTCTGACGCCCGGCTTCGGTGAGTTCCAGCTGCCGGCCGACCCGGCGAAACAGCTCGATGCCATAGGTTTGTTCGAGCAGGGAAATCTGCCCGCTGATGGTCTGCGGCGTCAGGTTCAGCTGCTCGCAGGCGCGCACGATGCTGCCGGTCTTGGCCACCACCCAGAAGTAATGCAGCTGTCGATAGTTGAGCATGGCGACCTACAGTTCGTTAAAACCGAAGTATAACCGCTAAAAATACGAATTTTCCTGAAGTGTTTGCCTCCTTAGAATGCCCAGCTATCGACGGGTGGCCTTTTCGCCCTGTCTGTTCTATCGAGGAAAGCATCATGAAGCTTAAAACCACGGCACTGTTGATCACGTCTTTACTGGTATTGGCCGGTTGTGACCAGGCCGAAAAAAGCGCTCAGCAACTGATGGGCAAGGCTGCCGAAACCGCCAAGCAAGCGATCGACGACACCCACAAAGCCGCAGAGCAGGCAATCAGTGATGCCGCGGGCGGGCTGATCAGCAAGAAAGAACAACCGGCCAAAGAAACGGACAAAACCGAATCTACGTCCCAGGAAATCTAAACCGTCTTAAAAGAGTCAGGACTGACCCATGGAATACCTTTTAGAACTTGCTGCAAGCCCCACCGCCTGGGTTGCCCTGGCCACGTTGATCGTCATGGAAATCGTACTCGGCATCGATAACCTGATCTTCATTTCGATCCTGACCAATAAACTGCCCGAGCAGCACCGGCAGAAGGCGCGGCGCATTGGTATCGGCATGGCGCTGATCCTGCGACTGGCGCTGTTGAGCACCATCGCGTTCATCGTCCAGTTGACTGAGCCTGTGATCGATATCTTCGGCCAGACGTTCTCCTGGAAGGACATGATCCTGATCGCCGGCGGCCTGTTCCTGTTGTGGAAGGCGACCACCGAGATCCATCACAGCATGGACCCGGCACCGGATGATCCGACGTCGGCCACCTCGACCGTGACCCTGGGCTTTGCCGCCGCGATCGGTCAGATCCTGCTGCTGGACATGGTGTTCTCCATCGACAGCATCATTACCGCTGTCGGCATGACCGAACATTTGCCGATCATGATCATCGCGGTGGTGGTGTCGGTACTGGTGATGTTGCTGGCGGCTGATCCTCTGGCCAAGTTCATCAACGACAACCCGACGGTGGTGATGCTGGCGCTGGGCTTCCTGATCATGATCGGCATGACGCTGATCGCCGAAGGTTTCGGCGCCCATGTACCGAAAGGCTACGTGTATGCGGCCATGGCGTTCTCGGCGACGATCGAGGGTTTGAACATGATGTCGCGACGGGCAAAGCAGAAGCGTATCGCCGCTGAAGCATAACCTGCGTTAAACGAAACGGCCGCCTGCGCTCGAAAGAGCCAGGCGGCCGTTTTTGTTTGAATACATAAGGGTGTCGGTCAGTGCGCGGTAGCGTGCTGTTCAGCGGTTTTATCGGGTTTCGCCACCGGCGTCGACTGAGCCGGATGATGGTGCCGGCGAGTAATGCGCAGGACTCCCCATAACATGGCGGTGGCAACGGCCAGCCAGCCAGAAATCAACATCACAATGGTCATTGTCAGGCTCATCAGTGCCTCCTCTTCGCCCTGCTGCGGGCACACACTCTTTGCACATGACAGTCTAGTCGCTGCTGTGTTTCAGGCTATTGACCAAAAGTCAGCTGTCACCAATCAGTTCGCTCTATCGAATCCCGTCATCTGCCGGTTAAGGCTATACCGCTGCCGCGCGGCGTCCTATGATCGACGGCCAAGCCGGGAGCCGAATGCCTGGCGTCTAGATCAAGAGAGTGATGATGGTGCGGGTATTTTCTCGAATTCGATCGTTAGTGCTGGTCGTTGGCTGCGTGGCAGGTCTGGCTGGCTGCGCGGGTGTGGCGCCTGAAATCAAACGCCTGCCGGAGCGTGTCGAGCTCAGTGGCACGTTCTACCGTGGCGTGGCGAATCAGAGTGGGCCGCAAGTGCTGGCCAGCATGTTGTCCCAGCAAGGCATTGTGATTACGCCAGGTTTGCTCGAAAAACCGTTGCATTTGCCGGGTGCCGAAGCCCAGTTGCAGCAGAACATGCAGAACCTCGCTCGCGAGTACGGCATGGTCGTCTATCCCCTCGACAGCAATCTGCCTGCACTGTTGACCCAGGTGGCGGCCGGTTACCCGGTAATGGTGCGTTTCACGGAAGGCTCGGCGTTCTGGGCTGAACCGCGTTACGCCATTCTTGCCGGGTACAACCGCCAGAAGCAGACGGTGCTGCTGCGCTCGGGCATGAATCGTCGGGAGTTGATGGGCTTCGGTTCGTTTGAATCGGCGCTCAAGGATGCCGGTGGCTGGGCCGTGCTGATCCAGAAGCCGAATCAACTGCCGGCCAATGTCGATCAACAACGATGGCTCAAGGCAGCGAGCGACCTTGCTCAGGCAGGTCAGGAGCAGGCGGCTGCCAGGGCGACGAAAGCGCTGAACGCACAATAAGTCCGTTCGTCATCTGTCGGGCACCCCTGGACTTTGCCGACCTCTAATGAAGTAGGGCCCGGATTTCTCCGGGCCAGATTCAAAGGAGGCGCCCATGGCACATTCCACTACCCCCGTCGGCCCGCACTCGTCGGAGCATTCTTCGGGTGATGAGTTGGGTTTCGATCCCGATTCACCGGACCTCGCCGATCCTCAGGTCGACCCCATCGGACCTGCCAAGGCGCCCAGGGATGTGAAGCCGGGCGACAATTTCAAGGCTCCCGCGAAGCCTTACGATCCACTCGCCGATCTGAAACCCTGAGCCTGAGTGAGGTGCGTATGTCTACTGATTCGAGTTTCAACGACAAACGTCCGGACAGCGTTCCAACCACCCCGGAAAAGGACATCGATCCCGTGATGGATCCGAACGATCCGTTAAGGGATCCCTTGGCGCGTCCGATGGTAGTGCCAACGGAACATCCCTACGGCACGAGAGATCCGAGTGCCGGGGATGGCATTCCAGATGACGACCAGATGCCGTTGCCCAATGACTGACGCCGGACGAAAAAAAGCCCCGAATATTCGGGGCTTTCTTTTATCCGTCGTTTAGTTATTTCGACGCTTCAACCACGCCGCTCTGACGATGCTTGAGGTTCTTGTCGGACTTGTACTGCAAGGCTACAGACGGCACTTTCGTGCCTTGGCCGGTTTCCACCCAGCTGCGAATACGGCTGGCATCGGCAAAGTGCGTGTACTTGCCAAAGGCGTCGAGGATGACCAGCGCAACCGGGCGATTGCCCATGCTGGTGACCAGCACCAGGCAGTGACCGGCCTCGTTGGTGAAGCCGGTTTTCGTCAGCTTGATGTCCCAGTTCGGCTTGTTGACCAAATGGTCGGTATTACGGAAACCCAGGCTGTAGTTGGGTTTACGGAACGAGACGGTTTTTTCCTTGGTGGTACTTAGCTCAGTCAACAGTGGGTACTTGTGCGCAGCGATCAGCAGTTTGCTCAGGTCGCGAGCCGTGGACACGTTGCGAGGGGAGAGACCGGTGGGTTCGACGAAGTGCGTGCTGGTCATGCCCAGTGCTTTCGCTTTGGCATTCATTGCGGCAATGAACGCGACGTAGCCACCCGGATAGTGATGGGCCAGGCTTGCGGCAGCGCGGTTTTCCGAGGACATCAGGGCAATCAGCAGCATTTCCTTGCGCGGCATTTCGCTGTTGAGTTTCACCCGGGAAAACACACCTTTCATTTCCGGGGTGTCACTGATGTTGATGTTGATGTATTCGTCCATGTTCTGTCTGGCTTCAACCACGACCAGGCCGGTCATCAGCTTGCTGACGGAAGCGATCGGTACAACCACGTCAGGATTGCTGGCATAGATGACTTTGTTGGTCTGCAGATCCATCAGCAATGCGCTGCCGGAAGCGATCTTCAGTGTTGACGTATCTCGCGGCGCCGAAGTGGTGTCGGCAGCGTTGACCATTGGCGTGGTGAAAGTCCCTGTAAATGCAAAAAAAAGGCTCAGGATGGAAAGACGGATTTTCACGCTGGCGAACTCATAAGGGTGGATATGCCGTTTTGTTACGGGCTGTTTCTTAAAAACGACGCATTTTAGGAGTATGAGCCACGAAAGCGCTAGGCGCCTGTATGGCGATTGCATTATATGAAAAAAAATTTAAAGTTTTTGCTGTCTGCCCTTGGTGAGCAGGCGCCGGATTGACTTACTTTTGATCGTTGCGCCGTGGGTCGGGTTTGCGTTTGGTCAGAGGCACCAGCATTGCGACGTTCTGCTGATAGCGTCGGTATTGCTCCCCAAACAGATCCACCAGATCTTTCTCTTCAAAATGCACCCCAATCAGGATGTAGAGAGTGTTGAGCAGCGCAAACAGTAGATGTCCGGCTGTCATGTCGGGTGTCGCCCAGAACACCATCACAAACCCCAAGTACATCGGGTGGCGAACCAGCTTGTAGAGTAATGGGGTTTTAAAGGCGGGGTTCTCGGGGCTGGCGGGGTAAAAGGCGTTGAGTGCCTGCTTTATGCCGAACAGTTCGAAATGGCTGATCAGGAACGTCGCCAGCACGACCACGCCCAGGCCCAGCCAAAATAAAGCCATGAGTAATCCGTAGCCCCATACAGACGTTAGGCGCCAGATGGACGTTTCCATGGGTTGCCATAGCCAGAACAGCAGCGCGAGCGGCAGGCACGTCGACAATACGTAGGTCGCGCGCTCGATGGGGGGCGGGACGAACCGGGTCCACCAGCGCTTGAAGCGTTTTCGCGCCATGCCGCTGTGCTGTACGGCAAACAGCGTAATCAGCAAGGTGTCGACGAGGGCAGCCACGGGCCAGTCGAGGCTGGAGCCGGAGTTAATGTCTTTGGGCACTCCGATGCCTGAGAGAAAACCCGTCAGGTAAAGCGCGGTGAGCAGAAAACACAGGTAACAGAAGAGGCTGTAAAGCAGGCCAGCGAGTTTTCCAGTGAAAACGAAAAAGCGATGTTGAGTCAGGCCGCGGGGGTTCATAAATGATGCCTTTTCAGCGTCGCGCGTACTTCCCGATTCGCGTCTACGGTTTATGGGATGTTTCGATAGTCAGTCTAGGACGATTTACGGTTTTCGCCGTTGCCCTGTCTGGCAGTCCTTCAGGGGTATTACTTGTTCCATGGCTGAAAACAAGAAACCCCGCCAGCGGCAGGGTTTCTTGTTTGTTCGGCGTAGCCGGTGGAATCAGCTGTGCAGTGTTTCGGCTGCGTACAGCGTGTTTTCCAGCAGGCAAGCACGGGTCATCGGGCCAACGCCACCCGGGACTGGAGTGATCCAGCCGGCGCGGGGCAGGGCGGTGTCGTAGATCACGTCACCGACCAGTTTGCCGTCTTCCTGGCGGTTGATGCCGACGTCGATCACGATCGCGCCTTCCTTGATCCACTCACCCTTTACCAGCCCCGGCTTGCCGGCGGCGACCACCACCAGATCGGCGCGACCGACGTGGCCTGCCAGATCCTTGGTGAAGCGGTGGGTGACGGTCACGGTGCAGCCGGCCAACAGTAATTCCATCGCCATCGGGCGGCCAACAATGTTGGAAGCCCCGACAACCACTGCGTCCATTCCGTAGAGATCGACACCGGTGCTTTCCAGCAACGTCATGATGCCTTTAGGCGTGCACGGACGCAGCAGCGGAATACGCTGAGCGAGGCGGCCGACGTTATAAGGGTGGAAACCGTCGACGTCCTTGTCTGGACGAATGCGCTCCAGCAATTTGGAGGCGTCCAGGTGTTCAGGTAAAGGAAGCTGAAGCAGAACGCCATCAATCGCCGGGTCGTCGTTCAGGCGATCGATCAGATCGGTCAGCGCTTCTTGAGTGGTTTCGGAAGGCAGGTCGTAGGCTTGGGAAATGAAGCCGACCTCTTCACAGTCTTTACGCTTGTGCGAGACATAAACCTGAGAGGCAGGATCGCTGCCGACCAGGATCACCGCGAGGCCGGGCGTGCGCAGACCTTGCTGGCGACGCTCGTTGACGCGTTTGGCGATCTGCTGGCGCAGGCTGGCGGCGATCGATTTGCCGTCGATTAGTTGTGCAGTCATTGCGCGTGATTAACCATCGAGAGGGGAAAAAAAGAGAACGCATTCTCGCATGTCATGAGGTGAGGGCAAAGGCGCTTGGTCTGCAAATTCCCCTAACCCCTTTAATTAAATGAATTTTTTTTAAAAAAGAGTTGACGACCTTCAGGGTCACCTATAACATTCGTCGCACTTGTCGGGCACAGCCTAGCACTGGTTAAGAAGGTCGAGCAGAGTTGATGTTTAATTCGGTGAGACTGAAAGCACTTAGTTTGTAATCGTCCAAGAATACAGATTAACAAGGCGCCCGTAGCTCAGCTGGATAGAGCATCCGCCTTCTAAGCGGATGGTCGCAGGTTCGAGTCCTGCCGGGTGCGCCATTAGGCAGCTTTGGCACAAGTAACGCAACATGGCAATATGGTGGGCGTAGCTCAGTTGGTAGAGCACGGGATTGTGACTCCCGTTGTCGAGGGTTCGATCCCCTTCGTCCACCCCATATTTAGAAAGGCGCCAGATTAACAGTCTGGCGCCTTTGCTTTAAAAGCTTGATGCGGATGTGGTGGAATTGGTAGACACACTGGATTTAGGTTCCAGCGCCGCAAGGTGTGAGAGTTCGAGTCTCTCCGTCCGCACCATTACAAACAGCTATTTAATAGCAGAAAACGGCGCAGCACCTGAAAAGGGCTGCGCCGTTTTTGTTTTAGAAGTCTGAATTTTCAAAGCGGCCGCAGGTTCTGGGTCGAGAGGGTGGCTCGGATCGTCGGATTTATGTTTCTCGATGATGCTGGCTCGCCCGTTGGTCCCCTCGTGGGGTCGACTGTCAGGGATGGATTGCCGATGCCTTCTATATATAGAAGGATTGGTGCAGAGCCCTGGCATGATTGGCTGTATTTGCTAACAGGGCGAGGCACAACCGTTTGTCCCCGCCTATAAATTGCCTGCTGCTTTTTTACCCGTTTTCAGTAGGGTGACTTCTTGAGTTTGACCCACTAGAATGCATGCCCTTGATTCTGGGGTCGGAAACGGCCGGCTAACGTCTGTGCAACGAGGAATATCCATGCAAGTTTCTGTTGAAAATACTTCTGCTCTTGAGCGCCGCATGAGCATCACCGTGCCGGCTGAGCGCATCGAGACTCAGGTCAACAAGCGTCTGCAGCAGACTGCCCAAAAGGCCAAGATTGCTGGCTTCCGTCCAGGCAAAGTGCCAATGAGTGAAATCAAGCGCCGTTTCGGTGCTGATGCACGTCAGGAAGCTGTTGGCGACGTGATCCAGTCTTCTTTCTACGAAGCTGTTGTTGAACAAAAGCTGAACCCGGCTGGCGCTCCTTCGATCGAGCCGAAATCGCTGGAAGCTGGCAAAGACCTGGAATACGTCGCGATTTTCGAAGTGTTCCCTGAGTTCACCGTTGCCGGTTTCGAAGGTATCGCGGTTGAGCGCCTGAGCGCTGACGTGGCTGATGCCGATCTGGACAAAATGCTGGAAGTGCTGCGCAAGCAGAACACCCGTTTCGAAGTGGCCGATCGCGCTGCTCAAAACGAAGACCAGCTGAACATCGATTTCGTTGGCAAGGTCGACGGTGAAGTGTTCGCTGGCGGTTCCGCCAAAGGTACTCAGCTGGTTCTGGGTTCCGGCCGCATGATCCCTGGCTTTGAAGGCGGTCTGGTTGGCGCTAAAGCCGGCGAAGAGCGCGTTCTGAACCTGACCTTCCCAGAGGACTATCAGAACCTCGACCTGGCAGGCAAAACTGCTGAGTTCACCGTGACCGTGAACACTGTTTCCGAGCCAAAACTGCCAGAACTGACCGAAGAATTCTTCGCTCAATTCGGCATCAAGGAAACGGGTCTGGAAGGCTTCCGCACCGAAGTTCGCAAGAACATGGAGCGTGAACTGCGTCAGGCGATCAAATCCAAGGTCAAGAATCAGGTAATGGATGGTCTGCTGGCCACCAACCCGATCGAAGTGCCTAAGGCTCTGCTGTCCAACGAAGTTGACCGTCTGCGCGTGCAGGCTGTTCAGCAGTTCGGTGGCAACATCAAGCCTGAGCAACTGCCGGCCGAGCTGTTCGAAGAGCAAGCCAAGCGCCGCGTTGTGCTGGGTCTGATCGTGGCTGAAGTGGTCAAGCAATTCGACCTCAAGCCTGACGAAGCCCGCGTTCGTGAAATGATTCAGGAAATGGCTTCGGCTTACCAGGAGCCTGAGCAGGTTGTGTCTTGGTACTACAAGAACGACCAGCAACTGAACGAAGTTCGTTCTGTTGTGCTGGAAGAACAAGTTGTGGATACTGTTCTGCAGAAAGCTAGCGTGACCGACAAATCGGTCTCTTACGAAGAAGCAGTCAAGCCGGTAGAAGCTCCACAAGCCGACTGATCGTTTTTGCGGTAAGAAGTACACACATAAGCCAGCCTTCGTGCTGGCTTATGCGTATTCAAGACATAACTATTTGGGAGTGACTGCAGAGCATGTTCCGTAATTCGTATATTCAGCAGAACTCTGATATCGAGGCCGCAGGCGGCTTGGTCCCGATGGTTGTCGAGCAGTCTGCTCGTGGCGAGCGCGCCTATGACATCTACTCGCGCCTTCTCAAGGAGCGAGTGATCTTTCTGGTTGGTCCGGTAGAGGACTACATGGCCAACCTGATCTGTGCGCAACTGCTGTTCCTTGAAGCGGAAAACCCGGACAAGGACATCCATCTCTATATCAACTCCCCGGGTGGTTCGGTGACGGCGGGCATGTCGATCTATGACACCATGCAGTTCATCAAGCCAAACGTGTCGACCACCTGTATCGGTCAAGCGTGCAGCATGGGTGCGTTTCTATTGACGGCCGGTGCCGCTGGCAAGCGTTACTGCCTGCCGAACTCACGTGTGATGATTCACCAGCCACTGGGCGGTTTCCAGGGCCAGGCTTCGGATATCGAAATCCATGCCAAGGAAATCCTCTTCATTCGTGAGCGTCTCAACACGCTGATGGCCAAGCATAGCGGGCACACTCTTGAAGAAATCGAGCGCGATACCAACCGCGATAATTTCATGAGTGCAGAAGCAGCGCGTGAATACGGGTTGATCGATGAAGTGATCAGCCAGCGCCCCGCTTAAATTAAGCAGCTCAAAATAAGGTTGGTCGGCGCGTCCGATCACTAGCGGGCTTGAAAAAGCCCGCAATAGCCTTCATCTTGTGTTGCAAGCCTATCGGATTTGGATCGAACGAATGACTGACACCCGCAACGGCGAGGACAACGGCAAGCTGCTCTATTGCTCCTTCTGTGGCAAAAGCCAGCATGAAGTGCGCAAATTGATTGCCGGCCCCTCGGTCTTTATCTGCGACGAGTGCGTCGACCTGTGCAATGACATCATCCGTGAGGAGGTGCAGGAAGCCCAGGCCGAAAGCAGCGCGCATAAATTGCCTTCGCCTAAAGAAATCAGCGGCATCCTTGATCAGTACGTGATTGGTCAGGAGCGTGCGAAAAAGGTCCTGGCCGTAGCGGTGTACAACCACTACAAGCGCCTGAACCAGCGTGACAAAAAGAATGACGATGTCGAACTCGGCAAGAGCAACATCTTGCTGATCGGCCCGACAGGCTCGGGTAAGACCCTGCTTGCCGAAACACTGGCCCGCTTGCTGAACGTTCCGTTCACCATCGCCGACGCAACCACCCTCACCGAGGCAGGTTACGTGGGTGAAGATGTCGAAAACATCATTCAGAAGCTGCTGCAGAAGTGCGATTACGACGTAGAAAAGGCCCAAATGGGCATTGTCTACATCGATGAGATCGACAAGATCTCGCGCAAATCTGACAACCCGTCGATCACCCGGGACGTTTCCGGTGAAGGCGTGCAGCAGGCCCTGCTCAAGTTGATCGAAGGCACGGTCGCTTCCGTTCCGCCACAAGGTGGTCGCAAGCATCCGCAGCAGGAATTCCTTCAGGTCGACACCCGTAACATCCTGTTCATCTGCGGTGGTGCGTTCTCCGGTCTGGAAAAGGTTATTCAAAACCGTTCCACCAAGGGCGGCATCGGTTTCAACGCGGAAGTGCGCAGCAAGGAAGAAGGCAAGAAAGTCGGTGAGTCCCTGCGTGAAGTCGAGCCTGACGATCTGGTCAAGTTCGGTCTGATCCCGGAATTCGTCGGTCGTCTGCCGGTACTTGCCACGCTGGACGAGCTTGATGAAGCTGCGCTGATGCAGATTCTCACCGAGCCGAAAAATGCTCTGACCAAACAGTATGCCAAGCTGTTCGAGATGGAAGGTGTGGACCTGGAATTCCGGGCCGACGCTCTGAAATCGGTCGCCAAACGTGCCCTGGAACGCAAAACCGGTGCCCGTGGACTGCGTTCGATTCTCGAAGGTGTATTGCTCGACACTATGTATGAAATCCCCTCGCAGTCCGAGGTGAGTAAAGTAGTGATCGACGAAAGCGTTATAGAAGGCAAGTCCAAGCCACTGTATATCTACGAAAACAGTGAGCCGGCTGCCAAGGCAGCGCCAGACGCCTAAGCGTCACGCTGTTGGAATAAAGAAGGGGCCTTCGGGCCCCTTTGCTTTTTGCGCGTTTTAACACCTTCTTTAAGCTTGTTTTTTTTGAAGGTAGCCCCCATCTTGGTTTCAAGCTCACTTCCATCTGTTTACGGCCTTATGGCCGCCGTAGAGGCGAAATCATGAAGACAACCATCGAATTGCCTCTCCTGCCATTGCGTGATGTTGTGGTTTATCCGCACATGGTTATCCCGCTGTTCGTGGGGCGCGAGAAATCCATCGAAGCCCTCGAGGCAGCGATGACGGGCGACAAGCAGATCCTTCTGCTGGCTCAGAGAAACCCTGCTGACGACGATCCCGGTGAAGATGCACTTTATCGCGTAGGTACCATTGCTACCGTTCTGCAGCTGCTCAAGCTGCCTGACGGCACGGTCAAGGTTTTGGTCGAAGGTGAGCAGCGGGGCGCCGTTGAGCGTTTCAGCGAAGTGGACGGCCACTGCCGTGCCGAAGTCTCATTGATCGACGAAGTCGACGCGCCAGAGCGCGAGTCGGAAGTATTCGTACGCAGCCTGCTGGCTCAGTTCGAACAATATGTGCAGCTGGGCAAGAAAGTCCCGGCTGAAGTCCTGTCGTCGCTCAACAGCATCGACGAACCAGGCCGCCTGGTCGACACCATGGCCGCACACATGGCCCTGAAGATCGAGCAGAAGCAGGAAATCCTCGAAATCATTGATTTGTCGGCCCGTGTCGAGCACGTTCTGGCGTTGCTGGATGCCGAGATCGACCTGCTGCAAGTCGAAAAACGCATTCGCGGTCGCGTCAAAAAACAAATGGAGCGCAGCCAGCGCGAGTACTACCTGAATGAGCAGATGAAGGCCATTCAGAAAGAGCTCGGCGACAGCGACGAAGGCCATAACGAAATCGAAGAGCTGAAAAAGCGCATCGATGCCGCCGGTCTGCCGAAAGACGCCTTGGCCAAAGCCCAGGGCGAACTGAACAAGTTAAAACAAATGTCGCCAATGTCTGCGGAAGCGACCGTGGTGCGCTCGTATATTGACTGGCTGGTTCAGGTGCCGTGGAAGGCGCAGAGCAAAGTGCGTCTGGACCTGGCGCGCGCTGAAGACATTCTCGATGCAGACCACTATGGTCTGGAAGAAGTCAAAGAGCGGATCCTCGAATACCTCGCCGTGCAGAAGCGAGTGAAGAAAATTCGTGGTCCGGTGTTGTGCCTGGTCGGTCCTCCTGGGGTGGGTAAAACCTCTCTGGCGGAGTCGATTGCTCACGCCACTAACCGCAAATTCGTGCGCATGGCCCTCGGTGGTGTGCGTGATGAAGCGGAAATTCGTGGTCATCGCCGTACTTATATCGGTTCGATGCCAGGAAGATTGATTCAAAAGATGACAAAAGTGGGTGTCCGCAACCCGCTGTTCCTGCTCGATGAAATCGACAAAATGGGCAGCGACATGCGTGGCGATCCGGCGTCGGCGTTGCTGGAAGTGCTCGACCCTGAGCAGAACCACAACTTCAACGATCACTATCTGGAAGTCGACTACGACCTGTCCGATGTGATGTTCCTTTGCACCTCGAACTCCATGAACATTCCACCAGCCTTGCTGGACCGGATGGAAGTGATTCGCCTGCCGGGTTACACCGAAGACGAAAAGATCAACATCGCCGTCAAATACCTTTCGCCAAAGCAGATTACGGCTAACGGCTTGAAAAAAGGCGAGCTGGAATTCGACGCCGAAGCGATCCGTGACATCATCCGCTACTACACCCGCGAAGCCGGTGTACGTGGGCTGGAGCGCCAGATTGCCAAGGTTTGCCGCAAGGCGGTCAAAGAGCATGCAATGGAAAAACGCTTCTCGGTGAAGGTCACTGCCGAGATGCTGGAACACTTCCTGGGCGTGCGCAAATTCCGCTACGGTCTGGCTGAATCGCAGGATCAGATCGGTCAGGTCACCGGGCTGGCGTGGACTCAAGTGGGCGGCGAATTGCTGACCATCGAAGCCGCCGTCGTACCGGGTAAAGGCCAGTTGATCAAGACCGGTTCTTTGGGTGACGTCATGGTCGAATCGATCACGGCGGCCCTGACTGTTGTTCGCAGTCGCGCGAAGAGCCTGGGGATTCCCCTGGACTTCCACGAGAAGCGCGACACGCACATCCACATGCCGGAAGGGGCGACCCCGAAGGACGGCCCTAGCGCCGGTGTGGGCATGTGCACGGCTCTGGTGTCGGCATTGACCGGGATCCCTGTGCGTGCGGACGTTGCGATGACTGGCGAAATTACGCTGCGTGGTCAGGTGCTGGCGATTGGCGGTTTGAAAGAAAAACTGCTCGCTGCTCACCGTGGTGGAATCAAGACGGTGATCATTCCTGAAGAGAACGTACGCGATCTGAAGGAAATTCCTGACAATATCAAGCAAGATCTGCAGATTAAACCGGTTAAATGGATTGACGAGGTCCTGCAAATTGCGCTGCAATACGCGCCGGAGCCCTTGCCAGATGTAGCTCCAGAGATAGTTGCAAAGGATGAAAAACGCGAGTCTGACTCTAAGGAAAGAATTAGCACGCATTAGTACGCATTTGCCTGGGTGGCTTGTTGACAGCTTTTTAGAGCCCTTGTTATAAAGCGGCTCTTAAGTGTCTGTAGGCCATTCAGCACTCGTTTTTGCTTTCACCAAAAAACTTAGAATCATACTCAAAATAGATATAAGGGGACTTAGAGTGAACAAGTCGGAACTGATTGATGCTATCGCTGCATCCGCTGATATCCCGAAAGCTGCTGCTGGCCGTGCGCTGGACGCTGTAATCGAATCCGTCACTGGCGCTCTCAAGGCCGGCGACTCTGTTGTTCTGGTTGGTTTCGGTACTTTCTCCGTAACTGATCGTCCAGCTCGCATTGGTCGTAACCCACAGACCGGTAAGACGCTGGAAATCGCAGCTGCTAAAAAACCAGGTTTCAAAGCCGGTAAAGCACTGAAAGAAGCTGTCAACTAAGTTCGATTCAGGTTTTTGCCTATCCGGGTCGGGGTCATGCCTGACCTGGCAGCGGAGCGGTAGTCCAGTCGGCGAGTCGCCGATCCGAGACACCGAGGCTCGCAAGTTCGAGTCATCGGTCCGCTCCGCCAGTTACGAGAAGGCGCATCCTCGGATGCGCCTTTCTTCTATCCGGATTCTACCCACGCTCCACGGTTGCCTAATTTTGAAGTTCAACCGTTTCTGGGGGACGCATGCTGCAGAATATCAGGGACAATTCACAAGGCTGGATTGCCAAGACCATTATCGGGGTCATCGTTGCACTGATGGCTTTGACCGGTTTCGACGCCATTTTTAAGGCCACTACGCATCGTAATGATGCGGCCAAGGTCAATGGTGAAGAAATCAGCCAGAACGAGCTGAGCCAGGCGGTCGATATGCAACGCCGTCAGCTCATGCAACAGCTGGGCAAGGATTTCGATGCTTCCTTACTCGACGAAAAAATGCTGCGCGAATCGGCCCTCAAAGGCCTGATCGATCGCAAGCTGCTGCTGCAAGGCGCAGAAAACTCGAAGTTCGCTTTTTCCGAAGCTGCTTTGGACCAGGTGATCCTGCAAACGCCTGAATTCCAGGTTGATGGCAAGTTCAGCCCTGAGCGTTTCGACCAGGTTATTCGCCAACTCGGCTACAGCCGCATGCAATTCCGCCAGATGCTGGCTCAGGAAATGCTGATCGGTCAGCTGCGCGCTGGTCTGGCAGGTAGCGGTTTCGTCACCGACGCACAGGTTCTGGCATTCGCCCGTCTGGAAAAACAGACCCGCGATTTCGCTTCCTTGAACGTCAAGGTCGACCCGGCGGCTGTGAAGCTGACCGACGATGAAGTCAAAGCCTACTACGACGAACACGCCAAGGAATTCATGACGCCGGATCAGGTGGTCATTGATTACCTGGAGTTGAAGAAGGCTTCCTTCTTTGATCAGGTCAGCGTCAAGGACGAAGACCTGCAAGCGGCGTATCAGAAAGAAACCGCGAACCTGTCGGAACAACGCCGGGCCGCGCACATTCTGATCGAAGTGAACGACAAGGCGACCGAAGCGCAAGCCAAGGCCAAGATCGAAGAGATCCAGGCACGCCTGGCAAAAGGTGAGAAGTTCGAAGCTCTGGCCAAGGAGTTCTCCCAGGATCCTGGTTCGGCGAACAACGGCGGTGACCTTGGCTATGCCGGTCCTGGTGTCTACGATCCAGCCTTCGAAACAGCGCTGTATGCGTTGGCCAAGGATCAGGTCTCGGCGCCGGTTCGCACCGACTTCGGTTTCCACCTGATCAAGCTGTTGGGTGTCGAAGCGCCTGAAGTGCCGACGCTCGCCAGCCTGAAAGACAAGCTGACCCGTGAGCTGAAAACCCAGCAGGTCGAGCAGCGTTTCGTCGAGGCGACCAAGCAACTGGAAGACTCGTCGTTCGAAGCCTCCGATCTGGCTCAGCCGGCGCAGGACCTGAAGCTCACTGTTCATACGTCCAAACCGTTCGGCCGTGAAGGTGGCGACGGTGTTGCGGCCAACCGTGCCGTGGTCACTGCAGCGTTCAGCCCTGAAGTGCTGGATGAGGGTGCCAACAGCACCGCTATCGAGCTCGATCCGGAAACCGTGATCGTGTTGCGCGCCAAGGAACACCTGAAGCCTGCGCAACTGCCGCTGGAAAGCGTGGCTGCCAGTATTCGCGTGCAATTGGCCAAGGAGCACGCCAGCTCTGCCGCCAAGACCAAGGCTGAAGAGCTGATTGTCAGCCTGCGCGATGGCAAGACTGCGCTGGACAAGGCGATCGACGGTCAGAGCTGGAAAGTGACCCAGGCAGCCACTCGTGGCCAGGAAGGGGTTGACCCAACCGTGCTGCAGGCGCTGTTCCGCATGCCCAAGCCTGTCGCCAAGGACAAGCCGACCTTCAGCAGCGTGACCCTGGCCGATGGTAGCCTGGTGATTGTGCGTCTGAACGGCGTGAACGAAGCTGCTGCGCCTACCGAAGAAGAGAAGGCTCAATACCGTCGATTCCTCGCTTCGCGCATTGGCCAGCAAGACTTTGCGGCCTACCGCAAACAGCTGGAAAGCCAGGCTGAGATCAAACGTTTCTGATGCCTGACTGAGTGTTGCGCTACACAAAGACCCCGGCCGAAAGGCTGGGGTTTTTTATGGGCGAAACAAAAGCAGCGCGGGTTACCCGTCGCCTGAGTGTTTATCGAGCGACTTTTTCCTGTAAATGACAGTCAGTAGACTTGTAACTGTTTTAAGACACTAATCGATACTCCGCTAAGCATCGATCTGTTGCACAATACGCCCCGGACCGTTTTCCTCAGGATGTTCAATGTTTAAATCATTTCCCATGCGTGTTGCAGGGCTGGCGTTGGTGCTGGCCGCCGCGGCCGGCTGCTCGTCGAAGAAAGCCCCGATCTACGAGCATGAGAACTTCGATGACTCCGGAACGTTTTCGCGCAGCTACCCGGTGACGGATGCGCAGACATGCGAAGCCGCCCGTCGGGCGTTGCTCAGTCAGGGCTACATCATCACCAGCTCCGACCCGAAACTGGTCAGCGGACACAAAAGCTTCCAGCAGACCGGCGAGAGCCACATGGAGATCAGCTTCAGTGTGGTCTGTGCCGATGATGGCAGTGAGGGGCTCCACGCGACCATGTTCGCCAACGCCCTGCAGGACCGTTATGCGCTGAAGAAGACCAACAACTCCGCCAGCGTTGGTGTAGGCGTGTTGGGTTCTGTGTCGATGCCGATTGGCTCGTCCGACGACTCGATGGTCAAGGTCGCCAGTGAAACCGTATCGTCGCCCAAGTTCTACGAGCGGTTCTTCACCCTGGTCGAGTTGTTCCTGCCGCCGGAAGCGAAAAAGGCCGCGCATATCAAGGATAAGCCGAAACCCGATCTCGGCGTGCCTGAAGCCAAGCCCGCACCGGCTGCGTTGGCGCCGACCCCGGCACCTGCGGCAGAACCTGCGCCGGCACCTGCCGAAGCTGCTCCAGCAGCCTCTGAGCCGGTTGCGCCGCCGCCTGAAGCCGCTCCGATTGCTCCGGCCGGGAATACCGAGCCGGCATCGACCACGGAAACCGTCACTCCGCCGCCCCAATCAAGCCTGCCTCCACCTACCGAGCCTATTTCGGCCATTCCTGTATCTGGCCAGTAATCGTGCTCTGACGCTGCGGGATCGGGTCAGACGACACCAATCCCGCAGCGGCTTTTAAATTGATCCGCGTCAACCCAGGCCGTTGTCCTACGGCCTCTATCGAAAAAATCCTGTGATAAATTCCTGACGGCCTGCTACGTTTTATTAAGTAGCCGCTGAGCGGCGTACCCGCGTCATTTTTCTTTCACGTGGGCACTTTATGCTCGGGGCGCTGGTCATTTATTCAGGCGTTTTTTTCAACGAGCTGTGGGGGATTCAAAATGGACGATTATCAAGAAGAGCTGCTCGAGTATCAGGCGTTTGAACTGGACCCGCTGGAACCGGCCGAAGACGCTACCGAGCTGTAAGCGTCAAGCGGATTGGCGATGACTGCGGCGAAACTCGCCGGGAGTCTGGCCGCTCCAGCGTTTGAAGGCCCTTTGAAAGGCTTCGGCTGAGGCAAAGCCCAGCAGGTAGGCGATTTCTCCGAACGCCAGTTCGGTATCGCGGATGTAGGTCATGGCCAGGTCGCGACGTGTGTCATTGAGGATCGCGCGAAATTGCGTGCCTTCCTCGGCGAGTTTGCGGCGCAAGGTCCAGGTTGGCAGCTTCAGGCGTGCCGCCACTTCTTCCAGGTCGGGTTCCCGGCCACCATTGAGCAATGGCCCCAGTAACTGAGTGATGCGTTCACGCAGGCTGCGGGTGCGTGTCAGTTGCTCCAGCTCCCGTTCACACAGTTGCAGCAAGTGTCGCCAGGTGCTCGGGCAGTGTTCCGGGTTGCGCTGGGCGAGGCTGGCAAGGCTCAAGCGCAGTTGATTGTGCTCGCCGCCAAACTGGATCGGGCAGTCGCCCAGCACCTCATAAGCCGTGCGGTAATCCGGCTCATCAAACTCGATCTCGATGCGTTCGGCCCGCAACGGGGCAGGGCTGATGCTGGACAATTGCTGCAACCAGCCCGCGATGATCGAATCCACCACGAAGCGGTTGTAGGCGTTGTAAGGGCTGATGGAATAAAACCGCAGCCAGGCGCCTTGGGCGTCTTCGTGAAAGCTCGATTGACCGCGATAGTTGGAGCCATACAAGGCTTCGAAGCGAATCAGGCACCGCGCAGCTTCTCGCACCGTTGGCGCCTGAGCGGCCGTGACCCCGGCCAGGCCGACCTGGCTCAGGCGACTGAGCTGACCCATGCGCAAGCCAAGTGCCGGGTTGTCGGTCAGTTGAATGGCGCTGTGGCCCAGGCGCATGTAGCGCGGGATCGAGAGCCGGGCGCTCGCTTCGCTCAGGCGAGCCGCGTCGAGGCCGTATTGTTCGAGCAACGGCTGAGGGTCTACACCGTGGCTGCGCACGGCGTCGGCCAGGCTATGAACAAAGCCGACCGACAGATCGCCGAGGCGCATCGGCAACGGTTTCATCGGTTACAACCAGAGGTTCAGCAATCGCGCGCCACGGGCATTGCCGTCGGCGAACTGCTGCCCGTTGCTGCTGAGAAAACTTTGACCGGCGCTGCCCTGATCCCAGAACTGACCGCGCAGGAACACGCTCATGCCGGCGATTGCCTGGCTGCTGGGCGGTTGAGCGGTGAGTGTCAGACGATGCCAGGCCTGGCCTTCGCTGAGCTCCCCGGCCTTGAGACTGACGGAGTCAGGCGTCGACAGACCCTTGTAACCGCCCCACGGTTTGTCCCAGGTGCCGCGCCCGATCACAAACGCCGGGACCGCGACGAACTGCGCTCCCTGGTCGTCGAGCTTGCGGTAATTGTCCGGGTACCAGCTGTCGCTGCCGATCAACACGCCCAGGCGTCCGGCCGGGGTGTCGACGACGTTGAGCGTATGCTCGCCGTTGGCGGCGATGACTTCATGTTCATCGAAAATCGGGTGCATCTGGCGCTGGGGTTGGCCGATCGGCAAGCCATCGCGACCGAATACCACGCTGCTGTTGTACAACGCGCCGCGGCCGATTTTCAGGGTGCCGTCGATGATGCTGGGCTCGGGTAGCACGATGGAGCCCGCCACCAACGTCACGTGGAATTCTTTCGCCAGACCACCAAACAGTGACTGGTAGTCCTTGGCCATGCCTTTGGCCTTCATGCGCAGGTGCGCGTCGTCCAGACGTTTGTCGCCCTTGGCGCTGATCAGTGCGCGGACGAACTTCAGTGGGTTACTGACCGCCAGCCAGTTCATGGCTTCCTTGAGCGTGGTCGCCTGGTACAGCTCATCTTTCTCCCCGCTGACCATCAACCAGGTGCCGACATGTTCGGGCAGGACGACGATGGTTTTTTCGTTCAGCAGGCCCTGGTCCTGGGCCTTCTGCAAATAGGCCGCCAGCTTGCGGTGCAGGCGCTCGGGGCTTTGATAGTCGGTGGGAAACAGCTCGGGCTGGATGCCCAGCAAATTGCCGCGATCAGCGGGTGTGCCTTGGTCGACCGCGAGGTTGATGCGCAGGTCCGACAGATAATGACCCACCGGACGGTCCGCGGCCCACATGGCGTAGGTCGTAAGGGCGGCAATCAATGCCATGGAGAAGGTCAGGTACAGAAGTTTGCGCATGGGTAAACAGTCAACGACCGTGTGCAGGATTCGCGACTAGGGTAGGGCGCATGCCGGCACTTGCCAAGGGGCGCTGCACATTTGGATCAATAAGTTGTCAGTTACGGTCATTGAGTGACAGCGGCGCGACTCTTAGTCTGTCCAACATGACTGACGGGGGCCGCAGAGCTCCTGCACTTTTTCCGTGATCGCTCGATGTGGAGTTACCGATGGCCGCCGCTCATTACCCGCACCTGTTGGCCCCGCTGGACCTGGGTTTTACCACGCTGCGCAACCGTACCCTGATGGGTTCGATGCACACCGGTCTTGAGGAAAAGCCCGGCGGTTTCGAGCGCATGGCGGCGTACTTCGCCGAACGTGCCCGTGGCGGCGTTGGCCTGATGGTCACCGGCGGTATTGGCCCGAACGACGAGGGTGGGGTGTACTCCGGCGCGGCCAAACTGACCACCGAGGAAGAAGCGCTCAAACACCGCATCGTCACCCGCGCGGTGCACGAGGCGGGCGGCAAGATCTGCATGCAGATCCTTCACGCCGGGCGTTATGCCTACAGCCCGAAACAGGTCGCGCCGAGCGCCATTCAGGCGCCGATCAACCCGTTCAAGCCTAAAGAGCTGGACGAGGAAGGCATCGAGAAGCAGATCAGCGATTTCGTCACCTGCTCGACCCTGGCGCAACAGGCCGAGTACGACGGCGTCGAAATCATGGGCTCCGAAGGTTATTTCATTAACCAATTCCTCGCCGCCCACACCAACCACCGCACCGACCGTTGGGGTGGAAGCTATGAAAACCGCATGCGCCTGCCGGTGGAAATCGTCCGCCGGGTGCGCGAAGCGGTAGGCCCGAACTTCATTATTATCTTCCGCCTGTCGATGCTCGATCTCGTGGAAGGCGGTAGCAGCTGGGAAGAAATCGTGACGCTGGCCAAGGCCATCGAGCAGGCCGGTGCGACCATCATCAACACCGGCATCGGCTGGCACGAAGCGCGGATCCCGACCATCGCCACCAAAGTGCCGCGCGGCGCGTTCAGCAAGGTCACGGCCAAGCTGCGCGGTTCGGTGAGCATTCCGCTGATCACCACCAACCGTATCAACACCCCGGAAGTGGCCGAGCAGATTCTGGCCGAAGGCGATGCCGACATGGTCTCCATGGCGCGGCCGTTCCTCGCCGACCCGGACTTCGTCAACAAGGCCGCTGAAGGTCGTGCCGATGAAATCAACACCTGCATCGGTTGCAACCAGGCCTGTCTGGACCACACCTTCGGCGGCAAGTTGACCAGTTGCCTGGTGAACCCGCGCGCCTGTCATGAAACCGAACTCAATTACCTGCCGGTGCAGCAGATCAAGAAAATCGCTGTGGTCGGTGCCGGTCCTGCGGGTCTGTCCGCGGCGACCGTGGCCGCCGAGCGTGGCCATCAGGTGACGCTGTTCGATTCGGCCAGCGAAATCGGTGGCCAGTTCAACATCGCCAAGCGTGTGCCGGGCAAGGAAGAGTTCTTCGAAACCCTGCGCTACTTCAACCGCAAACTGCAGACCACCCACGTTGAGGTGTGCCTGAACACCCGCGTCGACGTCGCACAGCTGGTCGAAGGCGGTTACGACGAGATCATTCTCGCCACCGGCATTGCTCCAAGAACCCCGGCGATTCCGGGTGTCGAGAACGCCAAGGTGCTGAGCTACCTGGACGTGATCCTTGAGCGCAAACCGGTGGGCAAACGCGTCGCGGTGATTGGTGCCGGTGGTATCGGATTTGATGTGTCGGAGTTCCTGGTTCACCAGGGCGTGGCCACCAGCCAAAATCGCGAGGCGTTCTGGAAGGAGTGGGGCATCGATACGCATCTGGAAGCGCGCGGCGGTGTCGCCGGCATCAAGGCTGAACCCCATGCACCGGCACGTGAAGTGTTCCTGCTGCAGCGCAAGAAATCCAAGGTCGGCGATGGCCTGGGTAAAACCACCGGCTGGATTCACCGCACCGGTCTGAAAAACAAGCAGGTGCAGATGCTCAACAGCGTTGAGTACCTGAAGATCGACGACGAAGGTTTGCACATCCGCATCGGCGAAACCGGCGAGCCACAAGTGCTGCCGGTGGACAACATCGTGATCTGCGCCGGGCAGGATCCGCTGCGTGAATTGCAGGAGGGGCTGGTGGCGGCCGGGCAGAACGTGCATTTGATTGGCGGCGCGGATGTGGCGGCAGAATTGGATGCCAAGCGGGCGATCAACCAGGGTTCGCGTCTGGCTGCCGAGTTGTAATACGCAGGTCGAGCGCGCCAATGGCCATCGCGAGCAAGCTCGCTCCCACAGTAGATCTTCGGTGCGACATGGATCGAGTGTGGGAGCGAGCTTGCTCGCGATGGCTGACTTTGAGCGACTAGAATGCTGGATCTATCCGAGCACAATCAGGCGCCAATGCTTTCCCCTCCAACCGATTGGCTACCCCAGGCCCTCCTCGAACCCCTTCATCTTGATTGGCTCACCCGATCAAGCATCGAAGTCGCGATCCTGCGCCTCGACCAGATCGACCCACTGATCAGCGGCAACAAGTGGTTCAAACTCGTTGAGCACCTGAAAGCCGCTGACCAGATCGGTGCCAAAGGCATCATCAGTCCGGGCGGTGCCCACTCCAATCATCTGCATGCACTGGCGGCAGCGGGTAAACGTTTCGGTTTTCGCACCGTTGGCCTGCTGCGCGGTCATCCGCAAGAAACGCCAACGGTAAAAGACTTGCAGGCGTTCGGTATGCAGCTGCATTGGCTCGGTTATGGCGGTTATCGAGCGCGGCACGAGCCGGGTTTCTGGCTGCCATGGCAAGCGCAGTATTCGGATCTGCATCCGGTGCCGGAAGGTGGCGGCGGTTTGCAGGGAGCCAAGGGTTGCATACCGCTGAGGACAATGGTCAGCGAGCAACTCAACGGTCTTGGCTGGAGCGACTACCACGGCTGGTGGCTGGCCTGCGGAACGGGCACCACCCTGGCCGGTCTGGTGCTGGCCGAGGCGGGCGAACACCCGGTGTATGGCGCGCTGGCGGTGCCCGACGATCATGGTGTGGCGCAGCAAGTCGAATCAATTGTGCAAGAGGCTGGTTTACACCATCGCGCTTATGAATTGTTCGACGCCAGCCGTGGCGGCTTTGCCAAAGTCGATCCGCTGTTGCTCGAGTTCATTGATCAGACCGAACAGGCCTGCGGCATTCCCCTCGAACCGCTGTACACCGGCAAAGCCCTGTTGGCGCTCAAGCAGCAAGTCGAAGCGGGAAGATTCGAAAAGGGCACGCGCCTGATCTTCATCCATACCGGCGGTTTGCAGGGCCGCCGGGGTTTCCAGTGAGCGGCGGGATTCACCCGCGCTTGGGCATCATCCGCAGCAAGGTGTTATCACCCACTACATAGTGGTGATAAATCCCCGCCACGGCGTGCAGGCCGATCAGCCAGTAACCGATGGTGCCGCCGAGTTCATGCCAGCCCTGGAGTTCTTTGGCGAACTCCTTGTTTTCGGCAATCAGCAACGGCAGATCAATGCCGTAAAACATCACTTGATTGCCCTTGGCGCTGGTCACCAGCCAACCCAGAATCGGCATGGCGATCATGAAAATGTACAGCGCCCAGTGCATCAGCCTGGCCAGCACGGTCTGCCAGTGAGGCGAGGCCGGGAAGATCTGTGGTGCCGGGCCGAGGCTGCGGGCGAACAGCCGCAGCCAGACCAGCACGAACACGGTCAGGCCGAGCATGAAGTGTGATTCGACGATCAGTGTTCGCGCGCCACTGCCTTTGGGAAAGATCCCGCGAAACTCGATAGACGCGTAAACCAGCGCCAGCAGGACCAGCATCAACCAATGCAGCGCGATCGATACGGTGCTGTAGCGTGAGTCAGAGTTCTTCCAGGGCATACGGTGTTCCTCACAGGTCAGGTCGAGCCACCGTTCTTGTTCGACGGTGTGCTTTAACTGTAATCCGCTTTGGTGGATTTGCCTGTGGCTATTTGGGCGTTCAATGCTCTGGATCAAGTGGTTGGCCACAAAAAAGCGCCAGTTCCGTTAAAGAACTGGCGCTTTTTTATGCTGTGGCAGGCGCAATCAGTTGGTTTGCGGCATCTCGCCCTTGGCCAGGCGCTTATTGATATCGGCAATCACTTCCGGCAAATCGGTGATGGTGTCGATCATGTAGTGCGGCCGTGAACCTTCGAACATCCCGTGGATGCGCTTGCGTTCGCTGTCCAGTTGGTCGCTGCCGAGGGCGCGGTAACCTTCGTAGTCCAGGCCCAGCGCGTTACCCGAGCAAATCAGCGCCACGGTCCACATGCCGGCACGACGACCTTCGAGAATGCCCGGCACGGTGTCGTCGATCTTCACGCAGGCTGCGACATCATCGATGCCCAACGCAATCACGTTGGCCAGTGCCTGGGCCGGCCATGGGCGGCCGTTGGGCACTTCGTCGGTGGCGACCACGTGATCGGCGACGTAGCCGTTGGTGGCGGCCAGTTCGACCACCTTGTCCATGACCTGTTTCGGGTAGCCGGAGCAGGAACCGATCTTGATCCCTTGCTGGCGAAGATTGGCGATGGTGTCCAGCGCGCCCGGAATCAGCGCCGAGTGCTCGGCGATTTTCTCGATTTGCAGCGGCATGAAGCGTTTGTAGATGGCGGTGACGTCATCGTCGGTCGGCGTACGGCCGAACACGGCGCGATAACGTTCGGCCACTTGCGGCTGATCGCACAGGGTGCGGATGTGGTCCCACTTGCCCATGCCCATCGGCCCGCGGGCTTCTTCGATGGACACCTGGACGTCGAACTCGGCGAAGGCTTCGACAAAAATCTGAGTTGGCGCGAAAGAGCCGAAGTCGACCACGGTGCCGGCCCAGTCGAGGATGGCGGCTTGCAGCTTGGTTGGGTTGCTGTAGTTCATGGTGATCAAATCCTGTAGGCGGGAAATGGTGATCTCTGTAGGAGCTGTCGAGTGAAACGAGGCTGCGATCTTTTGACGTTGCCTTTGTAAAAACAGGATCACAAGATCGCAGCCTCGTTTCACTCGACAGCTCCTACAGATCGTGGTGAGTCAGATATCGAGGACTTCCATCTCGCGCAGCACTTCGGCGATCGCCGCCACGGCCGCGTGCATCTCGTCCTGGTTGACGTGGCCAATGCAGCCGACGCGGAAGGTTTCGACCTGGGTCAATTTGCCGGGGTAGAGGATGAAACCCTTGGCCTTGACGCGTTCGTAGAATTCCTTGAACTGGTAGCGCGGATCTTTCGGTGCATGAAAGGTGACGATGATCGGCGCCTGAATCTCGGCGGGCAGGAAGCTGCGCAGCCCCAGTTTGGCCATGTCATCGAGCAGCACTTTGCAGTTGTTGGCATAGCGCTGATGCCGGGCGGGCAAGCCACCTTCTTCGTTGTATTGCAGCAGGGCTTCGTGCAGCGCGGCGACCACGTGGGTCGGCGGGGTGAAGCGCCACTGGCCGGTCTTGGCCATGTAGGTGTGCTGGTCGAAAAGGTCCATCGCCAGCGAGTGCGAGTTACCGGCGGCATTGGCCAGCGCTTCTTTGCGAGCGAAGACAAAGCCCATTCCCGGCACGCCTTCCAGGCATTTACCCGAGGCGGCGATCAGCGCGTCGAACGGTACCTGTTGCGCGTCAATCGGCAGCGCGCCGAAGGAGCTCATGGCGTCGATGATCAGGCGTTTGCCGTGTTGCGCGATGACGTGGGCGATTTCCGGCAGCGGATTGAGGATCCCGGTGCTGGTTTCGCAGTGAATCAGCGCGATGTGGGTGATGCTGGCGTCGGCGCGCAGCAGGCGGTCGACGTCGGCGGCGGTGGTCGGCTCGTCTTCGGCGGTTTCAAAGGTACTGAAGGAGCGGCCGAGCACTTCGCAGATCTTCGCCAGGCGTTTGCCATAGGCGCCGTTGATCAGCACCAGGACTTTGCCGTCGCGAGGTACCAGTGTGCCGATCGCCGCTTCGACCGCGAAGGTTCCGCTGCCTTGCAGGGGCACGCAGTGGTGGCTGTCGCCGCCGTTGATGATCGCCAGCAGTTGTTCGCACAGGCTGGCGGTCAGTTGATTGAAGCGGTCATCCCATGAACCCCAGTCGACCATCATCGCCTGACGGGTGCGGGCCGATGTGGTCAGTGGGCCGGGGGTGAGCAGGATGGGTTCGGCAGTACTCATTCTCGTGTCCTCGCAATCGATGGGATGAAGCTACGGGGCTTAAATTGCAATTTGCCGTGCTATCAATCAAATTGTTTGTTGTTATGCCAGCCATCAGTGAGGGTTATTCATGAACCTGTTCCAGCTCCGCGCATTCGACGCGGTGGCCCGCGAGGGCAGCTTCACCCGGGCCGCCGCGCGACTGTTCATCAGCCAACCGGCGGTCACCGGGCACATCAAGGCGCTGGAGGAGCATTACCAGATCACCCTGTTGCGGCGCACCGCACGAAGGGTGGAGCTGACGGAGGAGGGCACCAAACTGGCTGCGATCACCCGGGCGATGTTCGGTCTGGCCGAAGAGGCGCAGGTGATGCTCGAGGCCAACCGGCAGTTGCTGACCGGGCGTCTGGAGGTTGCGGCGGACGGGCCGCACATGGTCATGCCGATGCTCGCCAGCCTGCGCGCGCGGTATCCCGGCATTACCGTGAACCTGCGGCTGGGCAATGCTCAGGAAACCTTGGCGGCGTTGTTGTCGGAGCATGCCGACGTGGCGGTGCTGACCGAGGTCGAACCGCGCAAGGGGCTGCATTTGCAAGACTTAAGCGAATCACGGATTTGTGCGCTGGTGCCCGACGGTCATCCCTGGGCGCAGATGTCCAAGGGCGTGCCGCTCAAGGCGCTGGATCAGGTGATCATGGTGTTGCGCGAGCCAAGTTCGATCACCCGGCGCACCTTCGACGAGGCGTGCGCGGCGGCGTTGGTCAGTCCACGGGTGTTGCTGGAGCTGGACAGTCGCGAGGCGGTGACCGAAGCCGTCGCCGCAGAGTTGGGGGTTGGCGTGGTGTCGTCGGTGGAAGTTAGTCACGACCCGCGGGTGGCGGCGGTGCCGATACTTGGCGAAGGGTTGGTCAATCGGCACATGATTGGCTGCATGGAGCGGCGACGGGATTTGCGCTTGATACAGGCGTTTTTCGATTTGGCGCCATCCAGTTGAACCGCGGCGCGGCCTTCGCGAGCAAGCCCGCTCCCACATTTGACCGAGTTCTTCCTGGAGAAATGCGATCAAATGTGGGAGCGGGCTTGCTCGCGAAGGGGACGGACCTGCCTACACCAGACTCTCGCGAACCATCTCCAGAAACGTCGCCACCACCCGCCGCGAACTCTGCTCGCGCAAGCACACCAGCGTTTCCGTCAGCCGTCGTTTGCAGTCGGTAATCGGCAACGCGCACACCCGCGAATCTGCACCGAACTCGGCGGCCGACACCACACCAACGCCAATCCCCACGACCACCGCTTCACGCGCCGCTTCCCGACCTTCAACCTGAATCGCTGGCCGAATGCGAAAGCCTGCCTGGGCCATTTCTTCTTCCAGCGTTTGCCGCGTCACCGAGCCGATTTCCCGCAACACCAACGGCGTGTCATCCAGATCCGCGAGGCAAATCGACTCACGGTCGGCCCACGGATGATTGCGCGAAACGAACGCCACCATCGGGTCGTTGCGTAGCGGCAGCGAGATCAGACGTTCGTCACTCACCTCCCGGCCAAGCAACGCCAGGTCGGCCTGGTAGTTGAACAGCCGAAACAGCGATTCATCGGTGTTGCCGGTTTCGATCTTCACGCTGATGCCGGGGTAGCGCTCGCAGAACCGCGCGATCTGCGGCAACACGTGCACTGGCGCATCCACCGCGAGAATCAGGCTACCGGTCTGCAAGGCCCTGGAGTCATGCAAGAGCTCCTGCGCCTCGGCCTCGATAACGAACAATCGCTGGGTAATGCTCAGCAAGCGCTCGCCCAGATCGGTCAGGCGTACCGAGCGTTTGTTGCGGTGGAACAGCAGCACACCGAAACGCTCTTCGAGTTTGCGCACTTGGTCGGAAATCGCCGGTTGCGTGAGGAATAGCCGCTCGGCGGCTTTGGTAAAGCTTCCGTGCACGGCCACGGCGTGGAAGGCTTTGAGCTGGGCGTGGGAAACCGACATCGAAACCTCCAGTAACAAGCTGAGCTTATATTGGAAATACGATAAATCGATTTCACTTATTAATCAGTAATTGTTTTTATCCACCTCAGCCCCGGTGACTGGTCAGTCGAACAGTGTCGGCGGCCATGAGCCTGTGCGTGCAACAGCAGGACTCATCTGACCGATATCGCCTCAGGGAAGCTGCGATATCGAAGTGCTCAACAATAAAAAAACAGGCGTTATTTCTCAATTTCTGCCGGCACACTCACACCCTGAGGTCAGAACCACCATGAACAAGCACATCGGCACTATCAAGCGTTGGCGCGTGCAGATCTTCGCGATCACCTGGCTCGCTTACGCCGCTTTCTACTTCACCCGCAAAGCTTTTTCCGTGGCAAAACTGGGGATCGCCGAAGACCCCACCTTCATGCTCGACAAAATGGCCATGGCCAACCTCGACGCCATCTACCTCACGGCTTACGCCATCGGGCAATTCACCTGGGGCATCCTGGCCGACCGCTTTGGCCCAAGGGTCGTAGTGTTAGGCGGGTTGCTGATTTCAGCGGCGGCAGCCTTGGTGATGGGCAGTTTCGCGACGTTACCAATCTTCGCTACCTGCATGCTGATTCAAGGGTTTGCCCAGTCCACCGGCTGGTCCGGGCTGTGCAAGAACCTCGGCAGTTTCTTTCCCGCCGAACAGCGCGGGCGGGTGCTGGGGTTGTGGAGTTCCTGCTACGCCTTTGGTGGGTTGGTGGCTTCGCCGTTTGCTGGCTGGTGGGCGTATACGCTGATCGGCACTTGGCATGCGGCGTTCTTTTCCAGTGCGGCGGTGGTTGGGCTGGTCGCCGTGCTGTTTTTTATTTTTCAACGCAACAAACCGGAAGATGTTGGCTTGCCGGCGGTGGAACCGGAACCGCAACTGACGGCGCAAGAGGCCGACGCGCAAAGCAAGATCAGCATGCTGGAACCGTTAAAAGAAATTCTGCGCAACCGCACCGTGCTGGTGCTGGGTCTGGCGTACTTTCTGCTGAAACCGGCGCGCTACGCGATTCTGCTCTGGGGGCCGGTAATCGTCTTCGAGCAGATGCCCTCAGTGGGCAAGGTCGGCGCGGCAATCATTCCGACTGCGTTTGAACTGGCCGGGTTGCTCGGGCCGATTCTGCTGGGCCTGGCTTCGGACAAAGTGTTCGGCGCCCGACGCATGCCGGCGTGTGTGCTCAGCCTGTTGGCGCTGACCGTGACCCTGGCCTTGTTCATGGGTGCCCTGCATACCGGCAGCGTGATGCTGGTGGTGGCGCTGCTGTTCGTCATGGGCCTGACCCTGTACGGACCGGACTCGATGATCAGCGGCGCGGCCGCGATCGATTTCGGTACCGCCAAGGCGGGCGCCACAGCGGCCGGCTTCGTCAACGGTTGCGGCTCGGTCGGGGCGATTCTCGGCGGCTTGCTGCCGGGCTACTTCGACTCGGTCACCGTGTTCATCGTCTTCGCCGGCTGCGCGTTGTTTTCGGCCCTGGTGCTGATCCCGCACTGGAACAGCCGCCCGGCTGGCCTGCGTGCCGAAAGCGTTTTCGTGCCTAACCAACCGATCACCGTAAAACCTCTGCGTACTTAAGGATTGACCCATGAGACCTTTCTGGCTGGAACAGGCGCTGGCGGCCGAGTCCTGCGCGCCGTGCGAACCCTTGGCGGGTGACACTCGCGCCGATGTCTGCATCGTCGGCGGCGGCTACACCGGGTTGTGGACCGCGATCATGCTCAAGGAACAGAACCCCGAGCTGGATGTGCTGCTGATCGAGGCTGATATCTGCGGCGCCGGTGCCAGTGGCCGAAACGGTGGTTGTGCACTGTCGTGGTCGGCCAAGTACTTCACCCTTGAACGGCTGTTCGGCGTCGAAGAAGCCGTGCGACTGGTCAAGGAATCGGAGCGCAGCATCCATGCCATCGGCGCCTTTTGCGAGCAGTACGCGGTGGACGCCGATTACCGCCTCGACGGTACGCTCTACACTGCCACCAACCGTGCCCAATGCGGCTCGACCGACGCCGTGATCGCGGCGCTGGAGCGCAATGGCATCAACTCTTTCACCCAACGGCCGGTGGCCGATGTGCAACGCATGGCCGGTTCCAGCAAACATCTGGAAGGCTGGTTTTCCCCGGCGGCGGCCAGTGTGCAGCCGGGCAAACTGGTGCGCGGTTTGCGCCGGGTCGCCTTGCAACTCGGCGTGAGGATTCACGAGCACACCGCCATGACCGGGTTGCAGGAGGGCAAGCCAGCGGGGATACAAACCCCGAACGGCACCGTTCGCGCTGATCGCGTGGTACTGGCGATGAACGCCTGGATGGCCCGGGCATTTCCACAGTTCGAGCGCAGTGTGGCGATTGTTTCCAGCGACATGCTGATCACCGAACCGCGACCCGATCTGCTCAACGAGATCGGTTTGACCAGCGGCGTCACCGTGCTCGATTCGCGGATTTTCGTGCACTACTACCACAACACCCCGGACGGCCGAATCATGCTCGGCAAGGGCGGCAACACCTTTGCTTACGGCGGGCGAGTGTTGCCGGTGTTCGATCAGCCATCGCCCTATGCCGGTTTGTTGCAACACAGCCTGAGCGAGTTCTTTCCGGCGTTTGCCCAGGTCAAGGTCGAGGCGACCTGGAACGGTCCGTCTGATCGCTCGGTCACCGGTTTGCCGTTCTTCGGTCAGATGAGCGCCAGTGGCAACGTGTTTTATGGTTTCGGATATTCCGGCAGCGGGGTTGGCCCGTGTCATATGGGCGGGCAGATTCTCGCCTCGATGGTCCAGGGGCTGGACAACGCCTGGACCCGTTCGCCGCTGGTCAACGGCCCGTTGGGCTTGTTTCCGCCGGAACCGATTCGTTACCTCGGCTCATTGATGGTGCGCAACGCCATCCGCCGCAAGGAGCGCGCCGAAGATCACGGGCGCCGGCCACGGCATCTGGATGTGCGTCTGGCGAAGTTCGCGGCGGCGGCCGGCAAGGCAGACAAGGGCTGAGTGTCAGGGCGTGAGGTCCGAGCGATTGACCAGCCAATCGAGTAGCAAGTGGCTATCGCGGCGTGGCGCGGGAACAGGCCGAGTGCGCGGGTGATGGCCCATGCCGACGCACAGCACCGGCCGGTCCGGGTCACTGTCGAGAAAACTGATCAGGACGTCGCTGCTGGCCTTTGGCAGGCTGGACGGGTCAATCCGACCGTCCGGCGTTGCAAGGGCTACCGGTAACCAGAGACCGGCAGACTCAAGCGGATCCGCTTCCGCTGTTGGCCACAGCCTGACCTGTATTCGACCTCGATCATCCAGCACAGCCGGCTGCCCGGCCGGGCCCAGCACCCGGGCGGTTTGATAACCCGGGATGCTCGGCCTGGTCTGTCTGAGCGCCGGCCTGAAGACCGTTGACCAGGGAATGGCGGTGAACTGATTGCGGTAATGGCGGACAGTGACAGGTTTGTCGGTGGCAAGAATCGAAGGTTGTTGCCCCTGATGTCGGGTTTCGGTGAGCAGCCACTGATCGTTGAAATTCGGCAGTGGATGTTCTGACACTTGCACTATCCGTGCGCTGCGCAGTGCGCTCTGGTTGCTTTGACCGTGGATCTGCAGGTGCTGGCAACGCAGACGTTCCAGGTGTCGTCGGCTCAACTGATCGCGATGGATGTGCTCGGGCGCGGGGCGGACCATCACGGGCAATGGTTTGCTGAACGCATGGTTGGCCGCGCCGTCGTCGGGGCTTTGCGAGCCTCGGTTCCTGGCCTCCAGTCGCGAGGGAAAGGGCGGCGAGTCATGGCGCTGGAACAGCTCATTGATCACCGGCACGTCACTGTCTTCGGGCGCGTTGCCCTGGAAAGGCGTAAGGACGGGTTCCTGGGGGAAACTCAGGCTGTCATCCGCCAGGACCAGCACATGCCCGTCGCGCTGATGTTCGAAGTGATAGTGAATGCCTTCTTCTTCGCACAGCCGTTGCAGCAATGCCAGATCGCTCTCCTCGTACTGAATGCAAAAAGACCGGACAGGATAGTGTCCGTTGGACAATTCGAAGCGATAGCTACCCTCGGGCACATCATGTTCCTCCAGCAGTTGGCGCAGGATCATCGGTACGCTGAGGTGATGAAAGACGCGGCGTGAACGCTGCCGGTCGAGCCATTGAAGGTAGGGCACCAGCACCAGTTTGTAGCCGATCCGGTGGGGGCCGCGATGCTCGCGACTGGCACTGTGAAGGACGCCGTGAATACCCTGGCCCTCCATCAGGCTGAGGAACACCGGCTGTTGCAGCAGTCGGTCGAGGTTCATGGCCGGTGCGAGACCGATGACTTCGATGTCGAATCGATAGGGCTGGTTGAGGGCTTCTCGGCCACTGAACTGCAACACCTGCAAACTCAAATCGCCGTCGAGGAGTGTCAGGGTGAAGGGACTTTCCTTGTCGTTGTGCATCGAACGCGCTTCTGCCATGGAATTCGGGCGCAGAGGGTACGAAACCACAGCCCTTTATGGTCACCGCAAATCGAAGTTTCAGAATCGCCCTACAACTGCCGGTGAAGATGTCGATTGGTCATGCGGGTGAACAGGGTGGATTTTTTGGTCGATTGCCAACTTTAGGGCGTATAAACTTGCGCCATGCGTCGGCCAATAGATGTCTCGGCGCCACAGATCAAGAGAGTGAGTAATGGGCGCACAGTGGAAGGTTAAACACAAAGAAGCGGCATCTAACGCCAAGGGCAAGATCTTCGGCAAACTGGTAAAAGAAATCACCATTGCTGCCCGCAACGGTGCCGATACTGCCACCAACGCACACCTGCGTCTGGTGGTCGAGCAGGCCAAGAAAGCCTCGATGCCCAAGGAAACCCTGGATCGCGCGATCAAGAAAGGCGCGGGCCTGTTGGGCGAAACCGTGCAATACCATCGCGTGACCTATGAAGGCTTCGCACCGCACCAGGTGCCGCTGATCGTTGAATGCGTGACCGACAACATCAACCGCACCGTCGCTGAAATCCGTGTTGCGTTCCGCAAGGGCCAATTGGGCGCTTCCGGTTCGGTAGCGTGGGACTTCAACCATGTCGGCATGATCGAGGCGTCCCCGGACAGCCCTGACGCCGATCCGGAAATGGCCGCGATCGAAGCTGGCGCCCAGGATTTCGAGCCGGGCGAAGAAGAGGGCACGACCCTGTTCCTGACCGAGCCTGCGGATCTGGACGCCGTGCAGAAAGCCCTGCCTGAGCAAGGGTTCACCGTGTTGTCGGCCAAGCTGGGTTATCAGCCGAAAAATCCGGTCAGTGGTCTGAGCGATGAGCAGATGGCTGAAGTCGAAGCCTTCCTCGAAGGCCTCGATAACCACGATGACGTGCAGGACATGTTTGTTGGTTTGGCGGGTTAAACCGTTTCTTCGGTGACCGCTTTGCGGTCACCGATTCTCCAAGGCTCGCACAATCTCGCCGAACCCCGGCCGCGCCAGCACCTGCGGCTGACAGCAGCGCTGCCGTAATGCCTCCAGCAGCACCCGACCCTCATCGCTCAACCCCGAGTCGATCCGCTCCAACAATTCCCCCAGCAAAATACCAAACGCCCGCACTTCGATCCGTTGCAGCGCACGGCTTTCAAGGCTGTCCGAGGTGGCATGGAAAGACGCCGCGCCGAAATCCCCCAGCAGGCAATCACCGTGCTCGTTCCACAGAATATTGTGGCCGTAGAGGTCGCCGTGGGTGATGCCATGCTGGTGCAAATGCTCGGCTGCCGAGGCGATGCCACAGGCGATGCGCAATGCCACACCCGCGCTGAACCGGGTGTCATTGGCGTAAACGTCGCGGGTACATGACGCCAGGCTCGGCAGCCCGGCCAGATTGCGATAGCTCGGATCGATCAGCTGCATCACCAGCCCGGCCTGAGCTTCTGGATGCCCGACGACGCGCCCTTCAACCCGGATCAGGTTGGGATGACTACCGGCGGTGATGCAGGCGTTCATTTCGTGCAACGGCGAGCCATCGCTGGTCATTTCGCCTTTGTAGAGTTTGACCGCGACCTGTGTGGCCGGTTGGTCCTGTCGATCCCAATTAGCCCGATGAATCACCCCCGACGCGCCTTCGCCCAGTTTCTGCTCCAGACGCAGTTCGGACCAGGGAATACGGGGCGTGGCTTCGAGGGCGGCCGCATCGGCTTCGGTCTCCAGCGGGTTGCCGGCGTACGCCAGCCAGGCCAGGCTCGGCAGGGACAGCAGCCACTCGGGTAACTCGCTCAACTGGTTGGCGGCGATGCGGATCAGTTCGAGTTGATGGCAATGACGCAAGCTCTCCGGCAAACGTTGCAAGTGGTTGCCGGCGAGCATGAGTTTTTGCAGGTGGGGGCGTTCACCCAGCTCGGCCGGCAACTCAGTGATGCAGTTATCGGTCAGGATCAGCCAGCGCAGCAACGGTGGCAGCGCGGCGCCGGGCACGCGTTCGATGCGGTTGGCCTTGAAGCTGACCATCGTCAGTGCGGCGCAGTGGCCCAGGCAGTCGGGCAGTTCGGTGAACAGATTGTCCGCGCAGAACAGCACGCGCAAACGGGGCAGGCGGTGCAAGTCATCCGGCAGGCTGCTCAAGGCATTGCCGCTGAGGTTGAGGACTTCCAGCGAGTCCGCCAGGTCGAAGATTTCTCGCGGAAACTCCGTCAGGCCACAGCCGAGGTCCAGGCGGGTAATGCCCGACAGTTGGCCGGCGCGTAGTTGGGCAAGGGTATCCATGAACAGATTCACTATTGATCAAAGGGAAGGCGCGGGGCCTTGAAATGGGCGACATGATACCGGCAAAGGTGCGGTGTCTGTCAGGCCGCCTTCGCGAGCAAGCCCGCTCCCACATTGGATCGGTGTACAACACAACACTAGTGTGGGAGCGGGCTTGCTCGCGAAGAGGCCAGCAGCCGCACCGAAGAATATTGATCAGACCGCTCCCTTCATTTCCACCAACTGCCCCAACCGGCTGCGCGTGCGCGCCAGATCGATGGCATCGCCGCCCAGGCTTTCGCGCAAAGACTGCTGCCCGAGCAGAATCAGGTGCTTGTCCTGGTCGTACAGGACGTCGACCAGGTTGATGAAACGCTGTTGGGCGGCGATGGAACAATCGGCGAGGTTGGGCAGTTCATCGATGAACCAGTGATCGAAACGTCGGCACAGCTCCAGGTAATCCATCACCGCAGTCGGTTGGTCGCACAGATCGCCGAAGGTGAAACCGATGGTTCGCCCTTCGCAGTGTCGGGCCTGAAGGTTGCGTGTCCCGACGGGCAGCTGAATGGCCGGCGCGTCGCGTTCGGGCAGGTTCAACGATTGACGCTGCGCCAGCGTGGCCGGCCAGACGTACCGTCCCTGGGTAAACAACTGCTGGGCATGGGTTCTGACCTGACTGCGGTAGTCGTGGGGGCCGCCGACCTCCATGACCTGCATGCGTGCGTTGATCAGGTCGATCACCGGTTTGAAGCGCGCGTGGTACAGCGGGTTGGGTAGCAGTCCTTCCGGTGGGTAGTTGGAAGTGACCAGCAGCAGGATGCCTCGGCGGAACAATGCCTTGAACAGCCGGGTGATGAGCATCGCGTCGCCGATGTCATGGACGTGAAACTCGTCGAAACACAGCACCCGGCAATCGCGCAGCTGTTCGTCGAGGGTGGTTTCCAGCGCATCGGGCTGATCGCGATGACTGAACATCCCTTGATGAAGGTGCGCAAAAAACTCATGAAAATGCAGGCGCTTTTTTTCCGCGATGGGAATGGCCTGGAAAAAACCGTCGAGCAGCCAGCTCTTGCCGCGACCCACGGCGCCGTGCAGGTATAGGCCGGGGAGCGTTTTTGCCGAGGTGCCCGCCAGCGCAGCGGCGTGTTGCGCCATGCAGTCGATGACACGCAGTTGGCTATGGCTGAGGGTGTAGCCCTGGGAGTGGGCCTTGCGGTGGAAGTAGTCGTGGATGACTCGACCGGTCGCGCTGTTACCGGCGGATGCAGCCGATGACTTGCCGAACAAGCGGCGTAGCGCAGGCCAGCGTGGTGCGAGTCGCGAACGGTTGGGCGGTCGAACGGCCACTGTGATTTCACCCCGTAATCTTCATGCCGGCTCCCAGAGCGGCGGCATAGTGTAACCAGAGGGGGAATTTTCATTCCAGTAGTGTCGGCCTGTAGCAGCTGCCGAGCTTGCGAGGCTGCGTTCGGCTGCGCAGCAGTCGTAAAACCAAGCACCGCGGTCATTCAGGTAAACCGCTGGGAATGGATTGGCGACTGCTTCGCAGCCGAACGCAGCCTCGCAAGCTCGGCAGCTGCTACATCGATTGCGTTCCTGCTGACAGCTATGGGGTATTTGTCAGTTACCGCTCGATACTGCGATTCCACCGCGCATTCCAAGCCGGGCGCTGTTCGTTGACCTGATCCCAATCGATCGCAATGGCCGTGGTCAGGTACTGCTTCATCGCCTCGACCTGGCCGCGGGTCTTGTCAGTGGTCGGGGTATTGGGGTTGGACGGGATCTGGTCGCCGTCTTCAAGTGCGGCGGCCTGCGCTTCCGGCGTCAGCAAGAAGGCGGCGAGTTTCTGCGCCAGTTCCGGCTGAGTGTTGTTGGCGATGGCACATTCGGCCACGTTGAGCACCACGGCGCCTTCCTTCGGTTGCGCATACTCCACCGGCATGCCCTTGAGTTTCAGGGCGGTGACCTGGGTCGGCGTCAGTGGGAACAGCGCGGCTTCGTCGGTCTGAAGCATTTCGGAAATCTTCGCCGAACTCGGAATGTACTCCAGCACGTTGCGCCCGACGGTGTTCGGCCACGCCTTGAAGCCCGGCTCGACGTCGGTTTCGCTGCCGCCCTGAATCCGGTTGAACATCAGGAAGCCATGTAGGCCGAAGGTCGAGGACGCCATCGACTGGAACACCAGTTTGTCCTTGAAGCGCGGGTCGGCCATGTCCATCCACGAGGTCGGTGCGGTCCAGCCTTTCTCCTTGAACAGACGCGTGTTGTACGCCAGCCCGGTCACGCCGAGGCTGACTGCCACGGCTTGATCCTTGATGCGGCCCTTGGCCGGAATCTGCGCCAGCGGTGCGCTGTCTTCGAGTTTGTCGCACAGCCCCATGGCGATGGCGCGGTACATGATGCCGTCGTCGAGGAACATCACGTGCATCTGCGGGTTGCCTTTGCTGGCCTGGACCTTGGCCAGAATATCGGCGGAGGTGCCGGGCACAATCACCACTTTGACGTTATTGGCCTTCTCGAAAACCGGCAGCACCTTATCGGCGTAGAGCCGCTCCATGGTCCCGCCGTTCATGCCCAGGTAAAGCGTCGGTTCGGCCTGGGCCTGGGCGGTGGCGAGCAGGGCGCTCATGCAGGAGATACCGAGCAGTGCAGTGCGTTTGACGTTATTCATTGGCGCGACCTTCCTCTATCAAGCAACGGAGATGGAGTGAAACCGGGTGATGGAAAACGCATCCAGTGGCGTCTTTGAGGCGCCGCTGCAGATGATTTCGGTGAGCGCCTGGCCCACCGCGGGACCGATTTGAAAGCCCGCGCCGGCAAAGCCGAACGCGTGCAGCAGACCGGGTTGAGTGCCACTGTGGCCGATCACCGGTTGGCGATCGGGCAGGTAACCTTCGGTGCCGCTCCAGGTACGAATCGCCTGGGCGCCTTCAAGAAACGGATAGAGCTCGACCGCTTGACGCAGGATCTCGATCACCGCGTGCTGACCGGGCCGGGCGCGGGCGCCGTCGAGGGCAAAACCCTGACCGCCACCCAACACGCAATTGCCGCGCGCGACCTGACGCGCATAGATACCGCCGCCCTCGACCCCGGTGCTGGCATTCATCACCAGCGGCAAGGGCTCGGTGACCAGCATCGCCGGGTGCCCGGCGTGCATCGGCACGCCCTCACCGAATTGTTTTGCCAGAGTGTCGGCCCAGGCGCCGGCGCAATTCAGCAGCCAGGGCGCCTGCAGCTCCAGACCGGTTTGCGTGCTGATGCGAAAGCGCTGACCGTCGTGTTCCACCGCCGTCACCGGGCATTGTTCATGGACTTGCGCACCATGTCGCCGCGCCGCCCGGGCAAACGCCGGGGAGACCAGTCGCGGGTTGGCATGACCGTCATCGGGGCAAAACGAGGCACCGACCGCCACCTCGCCGACCCACGGAAAACGGGCACGCAATTCACTGCGCTCGAGTACCTGCAAATCGAGGCCAAAGCCACGACTGCTGGCGGCATAGTCTTGCAAGGCGTGCAGGTCGCTGAGGCTGCGGGCCAGTTTCAGGTGGCCGCTGCGCTGATACTCACCGTCGATGCCAATCAGCTGCGGCAGTTGCCCCCATATGTCGTGGGCCCGTTGCGACAGCGGCAGTTGCGACAGCGGTCGCCCCTGACGCCGCACGCCGCCGTAGTTCACGCCGCTGGAGTGCGAACCACAGAAGTCCCGCTCCAGCAGCGCCACGCGACGCCCGGCCTTGCTCAGAAAAAGCGCGGCGGAGGCGCCGACAATTCCGCCGCCAATGATGACGGCATCGACTTCGATCATGACTCGACCTCCAGACCAAACGGCAGGGGTTTGATGGGGGCCTGAGCCCGAAGCCTGCCGATGTCGGACACGCAGCGCTGGCTTTCGCAGGCAATGATTTCCGCAGCGGCGGCGCCACACATCCGGCCTTGACAGCGCCCCATGCCGACCCGGCAATGCGCCTTGACCCGGTTGATCTCCCAATGGCCCTCGCGTACGACCTGACGGATGTCGCCGGCCCGCACTTCTTCGCAGCGGCAGATCATCACGTCATTCGGGGCATCGGCGGCCCATTGCTCGGGAAAGATGAAGGCCCGCTCCAGACCTTGGCGGAAGGTATCGATCCGCCCCAGCGCCTGTTCCAATTGCGCCCCACGTTGCGGCGGGATCAGGTAACCGATGTCTTCGAGCAACGCCAGGGCCGCGCGTTCGCCGGCCATTTCCGCCGCGTCGGCGCCCATGATGCCGGCGCCGTCACCGGCCAGGTAAACCTCGGCGACACTGCTACGACCGGCGCTGTCACGTTGCGGCAGCCAGGCGCGGTTGAGCGGGTTCCAGGCGAATTCACAGCCGAGCAGGTCGGCCAGTTGGGTTTCACTGCGCAGGCCGTGGGCGAAGGCGACGGCGTCGCAATCGAGTGGCTGTTCACCCTTTGAGTTGGACCAGTTCAGCGATTGCACACGTTGTTCGCCATTGATGCGTTTCAGGCTGGCACCCTGGTGTACCGGGATGCCATGGGCGGTCAGCCAGCTGCGGTAATAGATGCCTTTGGCCAGGGTGGCCGGTTGCGAGAGCAGGCCGGGCAGGGCGCGGGCCTGAGCGCTGAAAGGCGAACTGTCGAGCACAGCGACCACCTTTGCGCCGGCCTTGGCGTATTGATACGCCACCAGGTACAGCAACGGACCACTGCCGGCGAACACCACGCGTTCACCGATGGCGCAGCCTTGAAATTTGAGGGCGATCTGCGCTGCGCCGAGGCTGTAGACCCCCGGAAGGGTCCAGCCCGGTACCGGCAGAATCCGGTCGGTGGCGCCCGTGGCGACGATCACCCGGGAGAACGCCAGCCGCGCGGCGCGGCCTTCATGCAAGGTGTCGAGCGCACCGTCCTCGGCGTTCCACACCAGGGTTTCAGGACGGTAGTCGAGTTGCTCGCGCAGCACGTCGATCGTCTGATGCAACGCGTTGGCCTTGCCGGCTTCGAAGCCATACAGCTTGACCGGCGAACGCTTGAAGTTGGCCGGTTGGCGACGATAAATCTGCCCGCCACCGCGTGCTGCTTCGTCCAGCAGCACCGGGCGAACGCCGTGGGCGACCAGGGTTTGTGCGGCACGTATACCGGCCGGACCGGCACCGATGATGACTACAGGCTTCATACCCAACCCCCTGTGGGAGCGAGCTTGCTCGCGAAGAGGGCGGCACATTCAATAGGTGTGGTGGCTGACACGACGCTTTCGCGAGCAAGCCCGCTCCCACAGGGAATCCGGTTTGTGCAGGTAGATTGGGTGTTCATATCGTGCGTCCCGGTTCGCGGCTGATTCGCTGCCCGGCTTCGAGCAGCGTTGAGCAGGCCCGCACGCGTCGACCATCGCCCAATCGAACCCAGCAGTCCTGACAGGCTCCCATCATGCAAAACCCGGCGCGGGGTTCGGCGCTGAAGTCGCTGCCGCGCAAGTGTTCGCTGCAGGTCAGCACCGCCGTCAGCAAGGTGTCGCCGAGCAGGCCGGTGGCCGGTTGGCCGTCGAGGGTAAAGTCCAGGGCCGGGCGGTCGCCTTCGGCCAGTCGTTTCAGCAGAGCCATGGCGCCCTCATTGTTTGCCCACCAGAACCCGATCGAGGCCGTAGACCCGGTCGAGCAAAATCATCGTCAGCGCGGTCAGCGCAATCACCAGTGCCGACACCGCCGCCATCATCGGATCGATGGATTCGGTGGCGTACACGTACATCCGCACCGGCAAGGTTTGCGTGGCTGGCGAGGTGACGAAAATCGACAGCGTGACCTCGTCAAAACTGTTGATGAACGCCAGCAGCCAGCCACCGGCCACTCCCGGCAGAATCATCGGCAAGGTGATTTCCCTGAACAGCGTGAAGCGCCCGGCACCGAGCGATTGCGCGGCGTGTTCGGCGCTGCGATCCAGGCCGATGGCCGACGCCAGCACCAGTCGCAGTACGTACGGTGTGATCACCAGCACGTGGGCGAAGATCAGCCAGGCGAAGCTGCCGTTGACGCCCATCAGCGCAAACAAGCGCAGCAATGCGACACCCAACACCAAGTGCGGAATGATGATCGGCGACAGGAACAAACCATTGAAAAAGTCGCGGCCGGGGAACTCGAAGCGCGTGATCGCCAGCGCCGCCGGCACCGCAATCAACGTCGCCAGACTGGCGGCGCAGAACGCCAGGATCAGGCTGTTGTAGAACGCATCGACAAAGTCAGCACGCTCGAACACTGCGCGGAACCAGCGCAGGGAAAACTCCGTGGTCGGCAGGCTCAGGGTGTTTTCCGGGGTGAAGGCCACGAGGCAGACCACCACCAGCGGCGCCAGCATGAACAGCACCACCAGGGTATGGAACAGCAGGGCGAAAGGACCGTTCTTGGACATGACGAGTTATCCCAATGACTTCTTGTAGCGGCCTTCGATCATCCGGTTCCACGACAGCATGATCAGCAGGTTGAGCAACAGCAGGGCCACGGCGATGGCCGCGCCCATCGGCCAGTTGAGCTCCGACAGGTACTGGTCGTAGATCAGCGTGGCGACCATTTTTATCCGGCGTCCGCCGAGCAGGCCGGGAATCGCGAAGGAGCTGGCTGCGAGGCCGAACACGATTAAGGTGCCCGAGAGCACGCCGGGCATGATTTGCGGCAGCACCACTTGGCGCATCACGGTGAAGTGGCTGGCACCGAGGGACATCGCGGCCTGCTCGGCGGCCGGGTCGAGTTTTTGCAGCGAGGTCCAGACCGGAATGATCATGAACGGCAGCATCACGTGGACCAGCGCAATCACCACCGCGAACGGCGTGTAGAGCAGCTTCATCGGCGAGCCACCGAAGGCTTGCAGGGTCTGGTTAACCAGGCCGTCGGCACCCAGCAGCAGGCTCCAGCCGAAGGCGCGCACCACCACCGAAATCAGCAACGGGGTGAGGATCAGAATCAGGAAAATCGAGCGCCAAGGCGTGCCCATGCGGCTGAGGATGTAGGCCTCGGGCACGCCGATCACCACGCAGAGGAGGGTGGTCAGGGCGCTGATCCACATCGTGCGCAGAAAGATTTCGTAGAAGTACGAATCGCCGAGCAGGCTGCTGTAGTGACCGAGGGTGTAGGCGTCGCTGTTGATCCCCGAGCTGTAGTCGAAGACGTTGAACGACAGCACCAAGGTCAGCAGCAGCGGGATAACCAGCAGGCTCAGGTATAAGGCCAGGGCCGGTGCCGACAGCCAATAACCCTGGCGTCCCTGGCGAATGGCGACAAGCGTACTCATGCCGGCACCTCGTCGACACTCAGCACCCGCAGCAACGTTGCGTCCCAGTCGAGGCCGACCGCCGTGCCTTCGGTCAGCGGTGCCGAACCGTCATTGCGGCGAACCACGCTGAGTTCGCCCAGGGTCGTCGATACGCCGTACAGCCATTGGCTGCCGAGAAAGAAGCGGCTGACGATGTTGCCTTGCAGACGGCCCTGACCTTTGTCCCGCAGATCGATTTTTTCCGGGCGCAGACTCAGGGTCAGTTCGCCGCCACTGCTCACTTGGACGGTGCCGGTACTGTCCCGATCGCCGGGCAGCAAATTGGCCTTGCCAACGAACCCGGAAATGAACTCGGTGCGCGGATGTTCGTAGAGGGTGTAGGGCGCGTCGATTTGGGTGATGCGCCCGGCTTGCATCACCACTACCCGGTCGCTGATGGACAGCGCTTCGGACTGGTCATGGGTGACCATCAGCGTGGTGATCCCGACTTCACGCTGGATGCGGCGGATCTCGAATTGCATCTCTTCGCGCAGGTTGGCGTCGAGGTTGGACAGCGGCTCATCGAGCAACAGGACCGGCGGCTCGATCACCAAGGCCCGAGCCAATGCAACGCGTTGACGCTGGCCGCCGGAGAGCTCCCGGGGATAACGCTCGGCATGCTGGTTCAGGCGTACCAGTTTCAGCACCCGGTCCACTCGCTGCTGCAACTCGCCGTTGGCCACTTTGCGCATGCGCAGGCCGAAGGCGACGTTGTCTTTCACGGTCATGTGCGGGAACAGCGCGTAACTCTGGAACACCACGCCCAGACCGCGGCTGGCGGGTTTGGCGTGGGTGATGTCGCGACCGTCCAGAACAATGCGTCCGCTCGTGACTTCGACGAAGCCGGCGATCATTTGCAGGGTGGTGGTTTTGCCGCATCCGGAGGGGCCGAGCAGCGAGACAAACTCGCCTTTTTCGACCGAGAGGTTAGTAGCAACGACGGCGTCGATCTCGCCGTAACGTTTACCGAGTCCTTCAAGTTGCACAAAAGCCATAACTGCGCTCCACCTGAGATTGTTATGCGTCGCCCGAAGGCGCGCTTTTTTGTATGGGCAGATACGAAAAGGTCTTGCTGGGTGCGTTGGCGCTCGACTTCAGTCGGCTGCCGCTGTTGTTCGAATCGCCCCTGTCTGGACGCAGAGTAGGACGAAGAATAGGATGGGCTCAATGGCCTATTTCACTGAAGCGATGACTATTTTCAGTTTCATTCGGTGAGTAAATTAATACTCGAGAAAACCCATGACAGATTCCATTGAGCGGAATGAAAGCAAAAGTGATGTCGGTGTTGGCGCAGTCTCCAGACTGTTTGCCGTGCTGCGCAGTCTGGGTGACACCGTCGAGGGCGGGGAGCGGGTGACGCAACTGGCCCAGCGCATTGGCCTGTCGCAACCGACCACGCACCGCTTGCTGCGCAGCCTGATGGATGAGGGCATGGTCGAGCAGGATGCGCGCAGCAAACGCTATCGCCTGAGCCTGGAGTTCTTTGCCCTGGCGGCCCGCGCCGGGAACACCGGAAACCTGCGCGAACTGGTGCGTCCGGCGCTGCTGCGGCTGTCGGCATCGTTGGGGGATTCGTTGTTTTTGTTGGCGCGCAGTGGGTTTGATGCGATCTGCCTGGATCGCAGTGAAGGGCCGTTTCCGATCCGTACGTTTACCGGTGACATTGGCGGGCGGGTGGCGCTGGGTGTGGGGCAGGGTAGCCTGGCGATTCTTGCGTTTTTGCCGGAAGAAGAGCGCGACACGGTGATTCACTACAACTTGCCGAGGCTCAAGGATTTCCACCTGTACGACGAGGTGTTCCTGCGCTCCGAAGTCGAGAACGTGCGCAAGCTCGGTTATGCCGGGCGCAACACCGGCGTGTTGCAGGGCATGGCCGGGGTGGCGGTGCCGATTCTGGATCGTGAAGGGCGGGCGGTCGCGGCGTTGAGTGTGGCCACCGTCAGTGATCGGCTGGGGCCGGATCGCTTGCCGACGGTGGTCGAAATGCTCAAGCGCGAAGCGGCGCTGATCGGGCCGCGGATCAATCCGTTCGACCCGTTGCTGCGCCGGCCTTCGCAAGTGTTTGGGCAGGGTTGAAACCGCCACAACTCCCCTGTGGGAGCGATGGTGATCAGAACTGCGCGGTTTGCTTAAGCATCTGCGCCGCCGGCGTATCGCTCGGGCTGACCATCGCGTAGTTGTACCCGCCCCCTGACCAGTACTCGGCCTGCAACTCGCCATCGCTGCGACTGCCCCTCGGTAACAGGTAGTTTTTCGGTCCCGGCGGGCGGACGTAGAAGCTGACTTTATGGCCGCTTTGATCCTCGTAGACCACCATCGCCGCCGGCCCTTGCTCGGTGCTCAGTAAGCGTCCGCTGACCGGTTTGAAACCGGCGCCCGAGAGGTCCGGCAAGCGATTGGCCTGAGTGAAATAGCGGTCGAGCCAACCCTGCATGTCACCGTCGTCGCTGACTGTGTAATCGGCCGGCAGGATGCCTTTCTGGGCAATCAGGCGATAGGCCTGCAGGGCATCGGTCATCGGCAGTTGGGTACTGACGAGCGTCATCTCCCGGGCTTGCCAACCGCTGAACCCGCCGACGCTGACCGCGATCAGCAACACGGCAGCGCTGGCCAGGTGACGGCGAGATTGTCGTTTGAGGCGTTGGCGAATCAGCGCCGGGTCGAGGTCCGGATTGGCCGGTTGCTGCAGGGCACCGCTCAATGCCGCGCGCAATTGCTGGGCGTCCTGCTGCCAGGCACGCACTTGGGCAGCCACCTCAGCGTTGCTGGCCAGAAAAGTTTCCATCAGACGTCGGTCGGCATCGCTGAGTTGCTGGTCGACATAAGCGTGCAGGTCACGCTCGCTTGGGGGCAGGCTGATCATTTGAATCTCCGCAGAGAAGGGCGGGTGATTTCGCCGTCGCTCAACTGGCGCAAGGCTTGGCGGGCACGGGACAGGCGGGACATTACGGTGCCGGTGGGGACGTCGAGAATCTCGGCGACCTCTTTGTAACTCAAGCCTTCGACCGAGACCCAGAGCAGCAGGGCACGTTGTTCAGTGCTGAGTTGATCGAAGGCTTTCAGGGTCGATTGGGCGATCACGGTGCGTTCCACCGACGGCTGTGAATCGTCACGACCGGTAAAGAATTCGAGCATCCGCGCATAACGCCGGGAGCGCCGGTGAGCATCGAGAAACTGTCTATACAGAATCGAAAACAGCCAGGCGCGCAAGTCGCCCTCGGGGCGTTTGTCGCCCCAACTCGACAGCGCGCGCTCAAGGCAAGACTGCACCAGGTCGTCGGCGCTGCTGGGATTGCGCGTCAACGACACGGCAAACCGGCGCAATCTGGGAATGATTTCTCGCAGTTGTTCGTCGATATCGTTCATGAAGTTCTGGCTAGTCACTACGCTTGAGTGTCTAGGAAGACGCCCGGCAGTCGAGGTTATTCCACGCCTGAAAAAATAAATACCGGGCGAGGGAATAAACCAGCGCGGGGTGCGTCTGCTTGATCCTTCTCACTTGTGGCCGATGGCCCTGGAGTCTTTCATGGTAGATCGCTCATCACCGCCAACCCGGCCACCCTTGAGTGCCGCGAGCCTGACGTTACGTCTGGCCGGTATCGCTGTGGTGGTTGCCGCCCTGGCCGGGGCTTTTGCCTACGTCAACGGCACCTTTGACCCACAGCGCCTGACCCCGAAAAAACTGATCAATGTGCTGGAAACCAACAACGGCGTGCACCCGGGCTTCCGGCGTAACCACTCCAAAGGCGTGTGCGTGATCGGACATTTCGAGAGCAGCGGTGAGGCGCGCAGCTATTCCAGCGCTCAGGTGTTCAATGTAGCGCGGACCCCGGTGGTCGGGCGTTTCGCATTGCCGGCCGGTAATCCTTATGCGCCAGACAACAGCGTGCCAATCCGCAGCCTGGCACTGCGCTTCACCCAGGCCAACGGCCAGCAATGGCGCACCGGGATGAACAGCATGCCGGTGTTCCCGGTGGGCACGCCCGAAGCGTTCTACCAATTGCAGCAGGCCCAGTCGTCGGATCCGGCCACCGGCAAGCCGAACCCGGCTGCCGTGCCAGCGTTCTTCGGTTCGCATCCGGAAGCTGCACCGTTCCTGGCCTGGATCAAAACCGCCAAGCCGTCGGCCAGCTACGTGACGGAAACCTACAACAGCGTCAATGCGTTTTACCTGGTGAACGCTGCGGGACAACGGCAGGCGGTGCGCTGGAGTATGGTGCCCGTCGCTCAGGATGCAGCGGGTGCTACGGCGCCTGAAGGGGGTGAATTCCTGGAGAAAGACCTGGTTCAGCGTATTTCCGCAGGGCCGCTGCGTTGGCAGCTGAACATCACACTGGCCAACCCTGGCGATCCGGTCAACGACGCCAGCAAGGCTTGGCCCGACGGTCGCAAAGTGTTGAACGCCGGCACGTTGGTGCTCGAAAGCACCCAGCCACAACTCAATGGCGAATGCCGGGACATCAACTACGACCCGCTGGTACTGCCCGCTGGTATCGAAGGTTCCGACGACCCTTTGCTCGCCGCTCGTTCAGCGGGGTACGCCACTTCCTACTTGCGTCGTACCAGCGAAGTCAGCCAGTTGCCCGTCGATAATAAACAGGAGTCTCGTCAATGAGCGCTCAACCGAACCATTTCGCGCCGTTAGCGCGATTGCTGCACTGGCTGATGGCGCTGATGATCATTGCCATGCTGTTTATCGGCGCGGGCATGGCCGCTTCGGTGTCCGAGCGTCATGAGTGGCTGATTCATCTGCACAAACCCTTGGGCGTCGCGATTCTGCTGCTGGTGATCGTGCGCCTGGCCGTGCGATTTTCCACTCAACAGCCACCGCTGCCAGCGGATCTGCCGGGTTGGCAAGCGCTGGCGGCCAAGGCTTCGCATGTGTTGCTGTACGCCTTGATGCTGATTCTGCCGCTGCTGGGTTGGGCGATGATTTCGGCGGCGGGGGATCCGGTGATGCTCAGCAGTTCGTTACAGTTGCCATCGATCGTACCGGCGAATGCGCAGGTGTTTGCGTTCCTGCGCAAGGCTCACGGGTATCTGGCGTATTTGTTGTTCTTGACGGTGCTACTGCATTTGGCGGCGGCGTTGTTTCACGGTTGGGTGCGCCGCGATGACGTGCTGGACAGCATGTTGCGGGGCAAGGATCGCGGCTGATCCCCTGTAGCAGCTGGCGAAGCCTGCGTTCGGCTGCGAAGCAGACGTCAATCGATTCACCACGGTTTAACTGAATGACCGAGGCGTTTGATTTTGCGACTGCTTCGCAGCCGAACGCAGGCTGCGCCAGCTGCTATGTATGGACTCGCCCCCACTGTCTACCCGCTTTTGAAAAACCGCCGCCCCGTTGCATCTATGTATCAGGCCTATTCGAAGAAGCCGTCTTCGGCTTCTGGCCAAAATTGGAAGAGCTCGTGGTATGCCGATTACAGTCAGGCCTCGAAGGCCAGTAGCAGCTTAGGCATCAATCCACGCCGGTCTTACCTGGGGTCAATTTTTTTTCAGCAAAGGGTCGGACAGTTAGTACCTCGGTGAGCCCGTGAATCAGGGCCAGCCCGGCGAATACCAGCGGTACACTGCACAACGGCGCTGAATCTTCTCTTCCACCGTGCCCCTGGCAATCATCTTGTNTGGAAGAGCTCGTGGTATGCCGATTACAGTCAGGCCTCGAAGGCCAGTAGCAGCTTAGGCATCAATCCACGCCGGTCTTACCTGGGGTCAATTTTTTTTCAGCAAAGGGTCGGACAGTTAGTACCTCGGTGGCAGAACTCTGTCGCTCAGTGGCTCATCGTCGCTTGCTGGCCATCACCCGTCTGGCGACGATAAGTCTGGTCATTCTGTAGAAGCACCCAGACGATTCGCAGGTTGCGGTTGGCTAGCCTGACCGCAGCCTCCTTACGGCCCAGCCGGCTCATCCAGCGCAACAAGCGGCGGTCATCGGGTTGCTGGGAATCAGGTCGTAGTTGTTGCAGCACCGCATGGGCTCCCTGGATCATCAGGCTGCCTAGATAAACATCGCCTCGCTTGGTCATGTCTCCCAGCCGGACCGTCTGCCCGCTGCTGTGCTGGTCAGGCACCATGCCAAAGTACGCGGCAAACTTGCGGGCATTGGGAAATCGCTCAGGCTTGGTTTCCTTGGCCACCAGTGCCGTGGCAGTGACTGGGCCGATGCCGCGCACAGTCATCAGTCGCTTCGCCGTCATGTCGGCGTTGGCGGCCACTTCCAGGCGCCCCGTCAGCACGCTGATGCGCTCGCCCAAATGGCGCCACTCGGCCAACAGTTCGTCGATCAGTTCACGCAGCAGGCCCGGCACCGGCTGGGTGGCATCTTCCAGTACCCGCGGAATTTTCTGGCTGATTGCAACATCGCCCTGCGCCAAGGCCACGCCGTGCTCAAGCAGCAGGCCGCGCATCTGATTACTCACCGCCGTGCGTCGACGCACATAACCCTGGCGGGCGCGATGCAACGCCTGCATTGCCAGCGCCGCAACGCTTTTGACCGGCACTGCGCAGATCTTTTCATCGCGACCAGCCCGCAGAATCGCCAGCGCATCGTTGCGGTCATTTTTAGGCCCGCTGCGATGTGCGGCCACCAAGCCGGCTGGAAGAATCCGCACCAGATTGCCTTGGTCTTGCAGCTGTCGGGCCCAAGCTTGAGCTCCCGGACCGGTCTCCATCAGAACCACGACATGAGGCGGCAACTGGCGGAGAAACTCATAAAACGCCTCGCGCGACTTGATCCGCTGCTCGTAGTGCACNAGAATCCGCGCCAGATTGCCTTGGTCTTGCAGCTGCGGGCCCAGGCTTGAGCACCCGGACCGGTCTCCATCAGAACCACGACATGAGGCGGCAACTGGCGGAGAAACTCATAAAACGCCTCGCGCGACTTGATCCGCTGCTCGTAGTGCACTTGGCCGAGGACGTCTTCGCCGGCGACCTGAAAGACCTGCTTGGCCAGATCGACCGCCACGGTTGTGCAGACCGACAAATCGGAAGAAGACACGGATTGATCAATCGAAGTATGCTTTTTCATGGACTCGCCCTCGCTGTCGTTGGCTGTTTAGACTGCCACCGTGGCGCATTGACGCCTCGGCGTGGGCGNGGATTGATCAATCGAAGTATGCTTTTTCATGGACTCGCCCTCGCTGTCGTTGGCTGTTTAGACTGCCACCGTGGCGCATTGACGCCTCGGCGTGGGCGAGTCCATCCAATTACATGGATCGGGCCGTCAGCGCAAGGTGTTGACCATATCCGCAACGGTCGTCAGCACATCCTTTCCCAACTGCTTCGAACGCTTGCCGGACCAGCCGGTCAGCGCATTCGGCGCATCGTTGTTGTCCTTGAAGGGCATTTCCAGGGTCAGCGACAGGCAGTCGAATTTCTCGCCGACGCTGTTGCACGCCAGGGTCATGTTGGCTTTGCCCGGTTCGTCGCGGGTGTAGCCGTGCTTGGTCTGGAAGTCCTTGGTCAGGTGCTTCAGATGACTGCGGAAATGCTCTTCGAGTTTTTCGATTCGTGGCGTGTACCCCGGATTGCCTTCGCAACCGGCGGTGAACACGTAGGGGATTTCTTCATCGCCATGGATGTCGAGGAACAGGTCCACGCCGTACTTTTCCATCTGCTGCTGAACGAACAGCACTTCCGGGCTGATTTCCTGGCTGGCGCTCTGCCAGGCGCGATTCAGGTCCTGGCCCATGGCGTTGGTGCGCAGGTGACCGTGGAACGCGCCGTCCGGGTTCATGTTGGGAACCAAATACAGATCGGCGCTGGTCAGCAGTTTGTTCAATACCGGATCGTCGTGTTTTTCGAGACGTTCGATCACACCTTCCATGAACCACTCGGCCATGTGTTCGCCGGGGTGTTGCTGGGCAATGATCCAGACCTTGCGCTGACCTTCGGCGCCAGTGCCTTTACGCAGCAGCTGGATGTCTCGACCTTCGACGCTCTTGCCGGTGGCCAGCAGTTCGGTGCCGGCCTTGGTCAGCGCTTGCTCGATCAACCAGTCATGGCGACCGCGGCTGTAGGGTTCGAAGTAAGCAAACCAGGCGTGGGTGGCGGTGGCTTCAAGGCTGAAGCGCAGGCAGTCACCTTCGAAAATGGTCGGCACCCGGAACCAGTTGACGTGGTCGTAGGACGCCACCGCCTGATAACCATCCCAGGCTTTGTTGTAGGAGGACTTGCTGGCATTGTTCAGACGAAACCAGTGTTCCTGACCGACGTGCAGACCGCTGGCCTTGAAATGGAACCACTGAAAGTGTTGGCTGCGGGTGTCTGGCTTGATGGCCAGCAGGGCTTGCAACGGATTGCTGATGTCCAGCACTTCAATGTTGCCACTGTCGAAGTTGGCACTGATGTCGAAAGAGGATTTAGCCACGGCCATAGTCGATTCCTGAATATGATTTTATGGCTGCTACTTTACACGCTGGGAAGGGAAAAACCGGGGGAAATTCTGGGCTGAAGCGGGGGGCGTCCTCCTTGACGCCGACGCAGCTTAGAGACTGTGCGATTGATTCTCAAGCGCTATTTTTTATTAGTTTGGGCCAATGATGCCGGGCTTCTCTTGCCAACGGATATTCTTTTGATATCATCCGCGCCATTCGAATTTGCAGCACCTAAAGACTTCATTAGCCTGAAGGTAAAGCCAGAATAACTGGCAAAAAAAAGACCCGGCAAAAAGCCGGGTCAAAAACCGTGATTAGCCTGATGAGGAGATAGTCCAGGAGACCGACCTAAGGTCACTTGGACAATCGACTGATCTCGCGACCAGCTGCATGCAATAATAATCATTCTCGTTTGCAAGTCAAATGCTTTTATCTGCGCGATTGGAAAAATCTTTCCTGTCCTCCTCGCAAGCACCCGTGTCTCACCCGTTCTGATCGCCCTCCAGGGATCGATCTACCATCGCCCTGGCCATGTCGATCATGTGCACCGCCGAAAACGCCAGGTCCCGACTTGCGCCCTGTAAATTGCTGGCTGACTCGTACGCGATGGCGGCGGCACAACGTAGCAAATCCGTGGCATGGACCAGCGCCTCTTCGCAGCTGATGTTGCGGTTTACGTCAAAGAAACGTTCTTCGATCACTTCTTCTGAAACAGCTGGTTTCAAGTAATAGTCCAGCGCTCGTTGCGCGGCGGCAGAGCCTTTTGGCGAGGTGAGGGACGTGTCGATTTGCATGTCAGGCAGGTCGTTGCTGGGAATGGACATGGCGATGGCAAGCTCCGTGATAGATTCAGATCCGTGAACCAATCCTAGTACGTACTGTATTTATGACGAGAGATTAAATACTACAATTTGTGTTTTGATGGCCGGAGGCGCCCACGTATCGTGCCGCACATGGATAAATGGATTGAATTGGTCAAGGCCAAGATGAGTGAACTCAAAGTCACTCAAGAAGAACTCGCAGATCGCCTCGGGATGTCCCAGGGCGGCGTCGGCCACTGGCTGAACAAACGCCGCGACCCCGGCGTCGTCAACATGAACCGTGTGTTGAAGGCGCTGGGCATGGACTTTCTCGAAGTGGTGCTGGTGATCCGCGAACCACTCATCCTGGAAGAGGAGGAGATGCCTCTGGCGCTGAAGTACAACCCGTACTTCCGCTACCCGGTCAGTGACTGGAAGGAGCCGGCGCAGCTGCGCGATGGTGAGCTGACGGTGTATCGCAAGGAGGAACGCTTCGAGCTGACCGACTACCACGCCCAAGGCCCGGCCTTCTGGCTGAGTGTGGTGGGCGATGCGATGACCGCGCCCACGGGTATCAGCATCGCCGAGGGCATGATGATCCTGGTGGACCCGGCCATCGTGCCGGAACCCGGAAAACTGGTGATCGCCCAATGGCCCGACAGCGCCGAGGCGACCTTTCGCAAGCTGATCGAAGAGGGCGGGCAGCGTTACCTGATCCCGCTCAATCCGACGTATCCGAAAGCCCTTTACACCGAAGAGTGCCGAATTATCGGCGTGGTGGTTCAGGCGACAGCCAGGTTCTGATCAGATCGGTCCTCGCAAGACGTAGGACCGATCTTCATTTCATGCTTCTTCAAACTCGACCAACGCACTGCCTTCACTGACCATCTCGCCTTCCTGGCAATACAGCGCCTTGATCACCCCGGCGTGTGGCGCACGAATGCTGTGCTCCATTTTCATCGCCTCCAGCACCACCAACTGCGCCCCGGCTTCTACCGTTTGCCCGGCTTCCACCAGTACCCGCACGATGCTGCCATTCATGGGCGCGGTCAGCCCGCCGTGATGGCTGTGACTGGCTTCGACGGCACTGATCGGGTCGTAGGACTCGATGCGGCGCAATTCACCTTCCCATTGCAGATACAGAACGTCGCCACGGCGGATTGCCCGATGCTGGCGGCGCAGGCCGTTGAGCTCGATTAGCAGTTGCTCGCCCTTGAGTTGAGCGGTGTGGGCATCAGCGTCGCCCAACGTCAGCGCGCAATCCTGGCCTTCACAACTCAAATGCAGGGTGATTTCTGTCGGCAGTCCGGCACGGAAACCATTGCTGTTGGCCCAAGGCGAAACCGGGTCATCGGCACGAGGAGAGCTCGGCTGGCTTTGGGCAAACGCCTGGGCGGCGGCTTGCCAGAATTCGTCACTGAGGTCCGAGGCGACTGGCAGCAGTTCTTCCTGATAACGCGGAATGAACCCGGTATCCAGTTCAGCCGCAGCAAACGCCGGATGGCCGACGATCCGGCGCAGGAAGTTGATGTTGGTCTTGAGCCCGCCAATGGCAAACTCATCGAGCATGCTCAGCAGCCGCAGTCGCGCCTGTTCACGATCCTCGCCCCAGGCAATCAGTTTGCCGAGCATCGGATCGTAGAATGGAGAGATCTCGTCGCCTTCTTCGACGCCACTGTCCACCCGCCGTCCCGGACCTTGCGCGGATTCGCGATACAGCTCCAGTCGACCGGTAGCCGGCAGGAAATCATTGCCCGGGTCTTCGGCATACAACCGCACTTCGATGGCATGCCCGATCAGCGGAACCTCGGCTTGAGTCATCGGCAGCGCTTCGCCACGGGCCACACGAATCTGCCAGGCCACCAGATCGAGGCCGGTGATGGCTTCGGTGACCGGGTGTTCGACTTGAAGGCGTGTGTTCATCTCCATGAAGAAGAACTCACCGCGAGAGTCCAGCAGAAACTCCACGGTGCCGGCGCCGACATAGCCGATGGCTTGTGCCGAACGCACGGCGGCTTCGCCCATGGCGCGACGCAGTTCCGGGCTCAAGCCTGGAGCGGGTGCTTCTTCAACGACTTTTTGGTGCCGACGCTGAATCGAACAGTCACGTTCGTTGAGGTACAGGCAGTTGCCGTGCTGATCGGCAAAGACCTGGATTTCCACGTGGCGCGGTTTGAGCAGGTACTTCTCCACCAGCATCCGAGAATCGCCGAACGAGGATTTCGCTTCACGCTGGGCCGAGGCCAGGGCTTCGGCCAACTGGCTGACGTCCTCGACCACTTTCATGCCTTTGCCGCCACCGCCCGCGGTGGCCTTGAGCAGCACTGGATAACCGATGCGTTCGCAGGCGTCGCGGAAGGTGTCGAGGTCCTGAGCTTCGCCGTGATAGCCAGGCACCAGCGGCACGCCGGCGGTTTCCATCAAGGCTTTGGCGGCGGATTTGCTGCCCATTGCATCAATGGCTGAGGCGGGCGGGCCGAGGAAAATCAGGCCAGCTTCTTCAATCGCGCGGGCGAACCCGGCGTTCTCGGAAAGAAAGCCATAACCCGGATGAATCGCCTGAGCGCCGCTGGCCTTGGCCGCGGCGATCAGTTTGTCGATTTGCAGGTAGCTGTCGGCGGCTTTGCTGCCACCGAGATCGACGCGGATATCCGCTTCGCGGCTGTGTCGGGCTTCACGGTCAGTGGCGCTGTGCACGGCCACGGTGGTCAGGCCCAGGGCTTTGGCGGTGCGCATCACCCGGCAAGCGATTTCGCCGCGGTTGGCCACCAGCAGGGTGGTGAGAACAGGTGCGCTCATCAACGCGGCTCCTTGGTGGTGGTTTCGGCTTGCCAGCTCGGCGGACGTTTTTGCAGAAAGGCCCGCAGGCCTTCCTGACCTTCGGGGCTGACGCGAATTCGGGCGATGGCATTTTCGGTGTAGCGGCGTAGTGCCGGGGTCAGCGCGCCGTGGCCGACTTCGCGCAGCAAGTCCTTGCTGGAGCGCATGGCGGCCGGGCTGTTGAGCAACAGGTTGTCGATCCACTGCTCGACTTTCTGTTCCAGCTCAGCGATCGGATAACTCTCCGATAACAAGCCGATTTCTCGCGCTCGTTGTCCGCCGAAACGCTCGGCAGTCAGCGCATAGCGACGTGCCGCGCGTTCGCCGATGGCTTGCACCACGAACGGACTGATCACCGCCGGGGCCAGGCCGATGCGCACTTCCGACAGGCAGAACTGCGCGTCATCGGCGCCGATGGCCATGTCGCAGCAACTGATCAGGCCCAGCGCGCCACCGAATGCAGCGCCTTGCACCACTGCCAGCGTCGGGACCTTCAGCTTGGCGAGGTTGTACATCAACTCCGCCAGTTCCCGGGCGTCGTCGAGGTTGGTGTGGTAATCGAGTTCGGCCGATTGCTGCATCCAGGCCAGGTCCGCGCCGGCACTGAAATGCTTGCCGCGTCCACGCACTAACAGGAAACGCAGACTGGCATCGCTCGACACTTTGTCCAGCGCGAGGATCAGTTCGCGGATCATTTCGGCGTTGAACGCGTTGTTCTTTTCTTCACGGCTGAGCCACAGGGTGGCAAAACCACGCGGGTCGGTCAGTAGTTCGAGGGTGTTGAAGTCGCTCATGATTTTCTCCCGATCACATCCGGAACACGCCGAAGCGGCTCTGTTCGACAGGCGCATTCAGCGACGCCGACAAGGCCAGGGCCAATACATCGCGGGTTTGCGCCGGGTCGATGACACCGTCGTCCCACAACCGGGCGCTGGAGTAGTAGGGATGACCCTGTTCTTCATATTGGTCGAGGATCGGTTGCTTGATCTCGGCTTCCTGCTCGGCGCTGAAACTTTGGCCACTGCGCTCGGCCTGCTCGCGTTTCACCTGCACCAAAACACCCGCGGCCTGCTCGGCGCCCATCACGCCGATGCGTGCATTCGGCCACATCCACAGGAAACGTGGATCGTAAGCCCGGCCGCACATGCCGTAGTTACCGGCACCGAAACTGCCACCGATGATCACGGTGAACTTCGGCACCTTGGCGCACGCCACAGCGGTTACCAGTTTCGCGCCATGCTTGGCGATGCCGCCGGCCTCGTATTTCTGGCCGACCATGAAACCGGTGATGTTTTGCAGGAACAACAGCGGAATGCCGCGCTGACAGGCCAGCTCGATGAAGTGCGCGCCTTTCTGCGCCGCTTCGGCGAACAGAATGCCGTTGTTGGCGAGGATCGCGATCGGGTAACCGTGCAAGTGGGCAAAGCCGCACACCAGGGTCGTCCCGAACAGTGCTTTGAATTCGTCGAACACCGAACCGTCCACCAACCGCGCAATCACTTCACGCACATCGAACGGCTGCTTGGCATCCGCCGAGACCACGCCGTACAACCCGTCGCTGTTGTAGAGCGGGGCGATGGGCGTGCGCTGTTGCACTTCGCCGAGTTTGCGCCAGTTGAGGTTGGCGATGCTGCGTCGCGCAATGGCCAGGGCGTGTTCGTCGCTCTCGGCGTAGTGGTCGGCCACTCCGGAAATCTTGCAGTGCACATCGGCCCCGCCGAGGTCTTCGGCGCTGACCACTTCACCTGTGGCGGCTTTCACCAGTGGCGGGCCGGCGAGGAAAATCGTCGCTTGCTCGCGCACCATGATCGCTTCGTCGGCCATGGCTGGCACGTACGCGCCACCGGCGGTGCAGGAACCCATGACCACCGCGATTTGCGGGATGCCCATGGCGCTCATGTTGGCTTGGTTGAAGAAGATCCGTCCGAAGTGCTCACGGTCCGGGAACACTTCATCCTGACGTGGCAGGTTGGCGCCGCCAGAGTCCACCAGGTAAATGCACGGCAAGCGGTTCTGCTGGGCGATGGTTTGGGCGCGCAGGTGTTTTTTTACGGTCAGCGGGTAATACGAGCCACCTTTTACGGTGGCGTCGTTGGCGACGATCATGCATTCGACGCCTTCCACACGGCCGATCCCGGCAATCACGCCAGCGGCCGGAACGTCTTCGCCATACACCTCGTAGGCCGCCAATTGGCTGATCTCGAGAAACGGTGAACCCGGATCGAGCAGACGATTGATCCGTTCACGCGGCAGCAGTTTGCCCCGCGAGGTGTGGCGCTCTTGCGCCTTCGGGCCGCCACCTTGCTGCACTTTAGCGAGCAGGGTGTGCAGGGCGTCGACCTGTTTGAGCATCGCCGCGCTGTTGGCCGCGAACTCCGCCGATCGGGGGTTGAGCTGGGTATGCAGGATAGCCATGGACAGCTCCGTTTAGCGGGTTTCGTTGAACAGTTCGCGACCGATCAGCATGCGACGGATCTCACTGGTGCCGGCACCGATTTCGTACAGCTTGGCGTCACGCAGCAGACGACCGGCCGGGAATTCGTTGATGTAGCCATTGCCACCGAGAATCTGGATCGCATCGAGGGCCATTCGGGTCGCGCATTCGGCGCTGTAGAGGATGACTCCAGCGGCGTCCTTGCGGGCGGTTTCGCCACGCTCGCACGCCTGGGCCACCGCATAGAGGTAGGCACGGCTGGCATTGAGTTGGGTGTACATGTCGGCGACCTTGCCCTGGATCAGCTGGAATTCGCCGATGCTTTGGCCGAACTGCTTGCGGTCGTGGATGTACGGCACGATCAGGTCCATGCAGGCTTGCATGATCCCTGTCGGGCCGCCGGACAGGACAACGCGTTCGTAATCGAGGCCGCTCATCAGCACCTTCACGCCGCCGTTGAGCACGCCGAGGATGTTTTCTTCCGGCACTTCCACGTCATCGAAGAACAGCTCGCAGGTGTTGGAACCGCGCATGCCGAGCTTGTCGAATTTGTTGCTGCGGCTGAAGCCTTTGGAATCGCGTTCAACGATGAACGCGGTGATGCCGTGGGGGCCTTTTTCCAGGTCGGTCTTGGCGTAGATCACGTAGGTGTTGGCGTCCGGACCATTGGTGATCCAGGTTTTGCTGCCGTTCAGGACGTAGTGATCGCCGCGTTTGTCGGCGCGCAGTTTCATCGACACCACGTCAGAACCGGCATTCGGTTCGCTCATGGCCAGGGCGCCGATGTGCTCGCCGCTGATCAGCTTCGGCAGGTATTTGGTTTTCTGTTCGTGATTGCCATTGCGGTTGATCTGGTTGACGCAGAGGTTGGAGTGCGCGCCGTAGGACAGGGCGACCGAGGCCGAACCGCGGCTGATTTCTTCCATGATCACCACGTGGGCCAGGTAACCCAGGCCAGCGCCGCCGTACTCTTCCGGTACGGTCACGCCCAGCAGGCCCATGTCGCCGAATTTACGCCACAGGTCGGCGGGGAACAGGTTGTCGATGTCGATCTGAGCAGCGCGTGGTGCGATCTCTTTGGCGACGAAGGACTGAACCTGATCGCGCAGCATGTCGATGGTTTCACCGAGGGCAAAGTTCAGGGATGGGTAGCTCATGGGTCACCTTTTGGCTTTTTTGTAGGGTAGGGAGGGCCGTGATATGGTTCTCACCTTTACGTTAACGTAAGCCTGTGACGAATGGCTGTCAATCACCCTTTACGTTAACGTCAACTTGAGCGAGAGTAGAGCCAGTTCTGAATGATCGGGGCTAGCCATATGCCTCGTTCCAACAACCCACTAATAAAGACAATAGGGGTCGTCATGGATCAACCCAGTGCAAGCCCGCAGCGCAGCTATACCCGCGGTTCCCAGGACAAAGCCTTGCTGGCGATGACCATCGGCCAGGCATTCGATAACACCGTCGCGAAGTATCCGACCGGGGAGGCGCTGGTCGTGCGCCATCAACAGTTGCGCTACACCTGGCAGCAACTGGCCGAAACCGTGGATCTGCATGCCAAAGCGCTGTTGGCGTTGGGTTTGCAGACCGGTGATCGTCTGGGTATCTGGGCACCGAACTGCGCCCAATGGTGTATCAGCCAGTTCGCCAGCGCGAAAATTGGTGTGATTCTGGTCAACATCAACCCCGCCTACCGCAGCTCCGAACTTGAATACGTGTTGAAGCAATCCGGTTGCCAATGGCTGGTCTGCGCTGGCGCCTTCAAGTCCTCCGACTATCACGGAATGCTGCAAAGCCTCGTTCCCGAGCTGGCTGAGCAATCCATCGGAAAGTTGCAGAGCGAACGACTGCCGGAGCTGCGCGGTGTCATCAGCCTTGATCCTCAGCCGCCATCGGGCTTCCTGCCGTGGTCGCAATTGACCGATCTCGCGGGGAGCGTGTCGGCCGAGCAGTTGAACGAACGACAGCACAGCCTGCATTTCGACCAGGCGGTAAATATCCAGTACACCTCCGGCACCACCGGTTTCCCGAAGGGTGCGACCCTCAGTCACTACAATATTCTGAACAACGGTTACATGGTCGGCGAAAGCCTCGGCCTGACCGCGAGTGATCGTCTGGTCATCCCGGTGCCGCTTTATCACTGCTTCGGCATGGTCATGGGCAACCTCGGCTGCATGACCCACGGCAGCACCATGATTTACCCCAATGATGCCTTCGATCCGCTGCTGACGTTGACCACTGTCGCTGAGGAACAGGCCACCGCGCTCTATGGTGTGCCCACCATGTTCATCGCCATGCTCGATCAGCCCAAACGTGCTGAATTTGATCTGTCGAGCCTGCGCACCGGGATCATGGCCGGGGCGACCTGTCCGATCGAAGTGATGCGTCGGGTCATCAGTGAAATGCACATGAGCGAAGTGCAGATTGCCTACGGCATGACGGAAACAAGTCCGGTGTCGTTGCAGACCGGTCCGTCAGACGAACTGGAATTGCGCGTCACCACCGTCGGCCGAACTCAGCCGCAACTGGAAAGCAAAATCATCGACGAGGCGGGCAACCTCGTGCCGCGCGGCACTATCGGTGAGCTGTGCACCCGCGGCTACAGCGTGATGCTCGGTTACTGGAACAACCCGCAAGGCACCGCGGAAGCGATTGACCAGGCCGGCTGGATGCACACCGGTGATCTGGCGAGCATGAACGACGAAGGCTACGTATGCATTGCCGGACGTAACAAGGACATGATCATCCGCGGCGGTGAGAATATTTACCCGCGGGAGTTGGAAGAGTTCTTCTTCACCCACCCGGCTGTCGCCGATGTGCAAGTGATCGGGATTCCGTGCTCGCGTTATGGCGAAGAGATTGTTGCGTGGATCAAGTTCCATCCGGGCCACAGCGCCACCGAGCAAGAGCTGCAAGCGTGGTGCAAGGAGCGCATCGCGCACTTCAAGACACCGCGTTACTTTAAGTTCGTCGATGAGTTTCCGATGACCGTGACCGGGAAGATTCAGAAGTTTCGGATGCGTGAGATCAGTATCGAGGAGTTGCGCGGTAACCAAGACTGACAACAATCCCCTTGTGGGAGCGGGCTTGCTCGCGAAGGCGGTGGATCAGTCGACACATGCAGTGACTGACACGCCGCCTTCGCGAGCAAGCCCGCTCCCACAATTTGATCGAGGAAAACCTGAATGCCAGAAAGCACAAAGGGGAGCCGAAGCTCCCCTTTAATTTTGTCGTTGCGCGTGCTCTTTTTTTATTATTGAGGGGCGGTCTGTTGTTGTTTTTTGAAACCGTGGCCCTTTACCGCTGTTTTTGTCGATCCCCATCCGGGATCAAGAGCAAACGTATTTTTTTGAGCGCTGATCTACTTTTTCGCTAAGCGATCCAACCAGTTCGGGAGCTACCTGAAGGTAGTTTTATTGTTCTCTGCCCGGTTGCGGGTTACTCCGAAAAGCACCCTGAAAAGCACATCCTCTCCAAAAAAATCTGTTAGCTGCGTCTCTGCCGTGTTGTTTTTGTTATGTCAGAGTCGTTACGTCTTATTTTTATTAGGTTTGCCGCTTTTTTTGTTCTTGTTATGCAATAGAGATAGCAGAAGGCGTGCCAACTTTTAAAAAGCCTTTAAAATCAACGTCTTAAGTTTTTGTCGGGTTTTTCGTTCAGTCAAAATCCGACAATTTGTTTCCGTGTTACTCGCTTGTGCCCCACGTTTCAGACGCAGCGGTAACACCCGGACGCCTCACTGTGCGCTACGAGCCTTGGCCACGCGCGAACCGGTCGGTCGCCCCAGCACCGTGCAAATCTGCTGACCGGCCAGAATCAAGGCGTCCAGGTCGATACCGGTCTCGATGCCCAGGCCATTGAGCAGGTAAACCACGTCTTCGGTAGCGACGTTACCGCTGGCGCCCTTGGCGTACGGGCAGCCGCCGAGGCCGGCGATGGAGCTGTCGAACACCGAGATGCCTTCCAGCAGACTGGCGTAGATGTTGGCCATGGCCTGGCCATAGGTGTCGTGGAAGTGCCCGGCCAGTTTTTCACGTGGCACATCGGCCGAGACCACTTCGAACATCTTGCGGGTCGCGCCAGCGGTGCCGGTGCCGATGGTGTCGCCCAGGGAAACTTCATAGCAGCCCATCGCGTAGAGCTCGCGAGCGACTCGAGCGACTTGCTCGGGTGCGACGTTACCTTCGTAAGGGCAGCCCAGCACACAGGACACGTAACCGCGCACGCTGACACCGTGTTGCCTGGCGGCGTCGATGATCGGCACGAAGCGCTCCAGGCTTTCGCTGATCGAGCAATTGATGTTGCGTTGGGAAAACGATTCCGACGCGGCGGCGAACACCGCGACTTCCTTGACCCCGGCCGCAATGGCGTCTTCAAACCCGCGCAGGTTGGGGGCGAGTGCACCATAGGTTACGCCCGGTTTGCGCTGGATCTGCGCGAAGACGTCGGCGGAACCGGCCATTTGCGGTACCCATTTGGGCGAAACGAAACTGCCGACTTCTATATAGCCGAGACCGGCGGCGGTCAGCGCGTCGACCAGTTGCACCTTGTCCGCAACGCTGATGGGTTGGGCTTCGTTTTGCAGACCGTCGCGTGGGCCGACTTCGACCAGGCGTACGTGGGCGGGAAGGGACATAAGCAATTCACCTGTGGATTAAGGACTACTGAACGGTCTGTTGATTCTTGATGGTCTGTTCCAGCGCCTGTGTGCAACGCTCCTGCGCGGTGTCCAGTTCCAGCTTCATCTGTTCGATGTCGAGCATTTGCTGCTCGAGCTGTTCACGACGTTCGGCGATTTTGGTCAGCATGGTTTGCAGCTGTTTCTGATTGCCACCGGTGGGGTCGTAGAGTTCGATCAACTCGCGGCATTCGGCCAGGGAGAAACCAATGCGCTTGCCCCGCAGAATCAGCTTCAGGCTGACTTTGTCACGGGGTGAGTAGATGCGTTCCTGACCGCGTCGCTCGGGGCTGAGCAGGCCTTGCTCTTCATAAAAGCGAATAGCCCGCGTGGTGATGTCGAGCTCGCGAGCGAGGTCGGAAATGCTATAGGTCTGGCTGCTCATGGAAGCGCTCGAAAAAGGTCATAGCGCTAAGCTAAAGGCAGGTTGACGTTTACGTCAAGGGGCGCTGATCTTCGGTGTTCATACGGGCCTCTTCGCGAGCAAGCCCGCTCCCACATTGGTCGTGCGAACACTGGAGATCAAATGTGGGAGCGGGCTTGCTCGCGAAGAACGATAACTCGGTAAAAAGCCCTACACCTTATCGAGCTTCTTCTCATGTGCCGTCACCTGCTGGCACAACTCGATCATCTGCTCGCGCATCCAGCGGTTGGCCGGGTCCTGATCAGTGCTTTCGTGCCAATAGAGGTGGGTTTCCACCGGTGGCACATCGTTGACCGGCAGGTTCACCGAGTATAAATCGTGGCGACGGGCAAAGCGTTCCGGCACGGTCATGACCATGTCGGTCTGTTGCAACACCTGGGATGCCATCAAGTAATGCTGGGATCGCAGGGCGATCTTGCGCTGGATGCCCATTTTGCCCAGGGCCAGGTCGACATGGCCCAGACCGCTACGGCGGCTGGAGATATGGATGTGGGTCAGCGACAGGTAATCATCGAGGGTGAACTTCTCTTTACCCGCCAGCGGATGGCCTTTGCGCATGGCGCACACGTAACGGTCTTCCATCAACTTGACGTGGCGCACTTGCGGATCAGTGTTAAGCGGCGCATCGACGGCGAAATCGAGACGCCCGGCCGCCAGTTCCTTGGTGGTTTCGCGGCGCTTGGACAGAAAGCTTTCGATGATCACCGTCGGCGCCAGGCGCCGCAGGCGCTGGAACAGTGCCGGCAGGATCACCGCTTCGGTGAGGTCGGTCATGCTGATGCGATACGTTTTGACCGCCTGCAACGGGTTGAAAATACGGCTTTCCTGCACCGACACCCGCAGCAGGGAGAGGGCGTTGCGCACCGGTCCGATAATGTTCTGCGCCATGGGCGTCGGGACCATGCCCTGAGCGGTACGCACGAACAACGGGTCATTGAAGGTCTCGCGCAGACGGGCCAGAGCGTTCGAGACCGCCGGTTGAGTAATGCCGACAATCTGCCCGGCGCGGGTCAGGTTCGCTTCGGTGTAGATCGCGTCGAAGACGATGAAAAGGTTGAGGTCGACCTTGCTCAGATTCATTGCGCTGCACTCTTATTGTTGGGCTCTCGATCAGCCGATCATATATCGGTGATGAATGTTAATACACGCCGAGAATAGGCTAGGTAAATTTTCGTAGCTGTTCTAGCATCGATTGCATGACCTGAACAACTCATCAAAACCCTCCGTTAAAAGGTAGAGCTGCCCATGGATTTCGCTTATTCGCCCAAGGTGCAAGAACTGCGTGAGCGCGTGACCGCGTTCATGGACACCTACGTTTATCCCGCTGAAGCGGTGTTTGAGCGCCAGGTCGCCGAGGGCGATCGCTGGCAGCCGACCGCAATCATGGAGGAGCTCAAACTCAAGGCCAAGGCTGAAGGTTTGTGGAATTTGTTTCTGCCGGAGTCCGAACTCGGCGCCGGCCTGACCAACCTCGAATACGCGCCGTTGGCCGAAATCATGGGTCGCTCGCTGCTGGGCCCTGAACCGTTCAACTGCTCGGCGCCAGACACCGGCAACATGGAAGTGCTGGTGCGTTACGCCAACGAAGAGCAGAAACAGCGCTGGCTCGAACCGCTGCTGCGCGGCGAGATCCGCTCGGCGTTCGCCATGACCGAACCGGACGTGGCCTCGTCCGACGCCACCAACATGGCGGCCCGCGCCGTGCGTGATGGCGACGAGTGGGTGATCAACGGCAAAAAATGGTGGACCTCAGGCGCTTGCGATCCACGCTGCAAGATTCTGATCTTCATGGGGCTGAGCGATCCTGATGCGCCGCGTCATGCCCAGCACTCGATGATTCTGGTGCCGGTGGATGCCCCGGGCGTGAAGATCGTTCGTCCGCTGCCAGTGTTCGGTTACGACGACGCACCTCACGGCCACGCCGAAGTGCTGTTCGAAAACGTCCGCGTGCCGTACGAAAACGTCCTGTTGGGTGAAGGCCGCGGCTTCGAAATCGCTCAGGGTCGCCTTGGCCCGGGTCGGATTCACCACTGCATGCGTTCAATCGGCATGGCCGAACGTGCATTGGAACTGATGTGCAAACGGGCGGTAACCCGTACTGCGTTCGGTAAACCTTTGGCACGTCTGGGCGGCAACATCGACAAGATTGCCGACTCGCGGATGGAAATCGACATGGCACGCCTGCTGACGTTGAAAGCGGCGTACATGATGGACACCGTGGGCAACAAGATTGCGAAGAGCGAAATCGCTCAGATCAAGGTTGTCGCACCGAACGTGGCCTTGCGGGTAATTGATCGGGCGATCCAGATCCATGGCGGGGCAGGGGTGTCCAACGATTTCCCGCTGGCCTACATGTATGCGATGCAGCGTACCCTGCGCCTGGCCGACGGCCCGGACGAAGTGCACCGCGCGGCGATCGGCAAGTTCGAGATCGGCAAGTACGTGCCTAAAGAAATGATGCGCAGCAGCCACTGATAATGTGGGAGCGAGCTTGCTCGCTCCCGCAGGTTCGGTTCGTCAGTCGACCATTGGCAAGCCGTAGAACGCTCGCGCACACGCCGTGCTGTGAGCGGCCAGATCTTCCTCGCTCTCCCCACGATGTAACGCCACTTCCCGCAACACTTCGGTCAGATACGCCGGTTCGTTGCGACCATTCTTCGGCTTGGGTCGCAGACTGCGCGGCAACAGATACGGCGCATCGCTTTCCAGCATTAGCCGTCCCCGCTTGATCTCTTTCACCAACGGATGCAGGTGTGTGCCCCGGCGCTCGTCGCAGATCCAGCCGGTGATGCCGATGTGCAAATCCAGATCGAGGTAACTGAACAGCGCCTTCTTTTCGCCCGTGAAGCAATGCACCACGGCGGCCGGCAACTGATCACGGTAATCGCGAAGGATCTCCAGCAAGCGCTGACTGGCATCACGCTCGTGGAGGAACACCGGCAATTGCAGCTCGACTGCCAACTCCAAGTGTTTTTCCAGGACTTTTTCCTGTTGTGGGCGCGGCGAGAAATCACGATTGAAATCCAGCCCGCATTCACCCACCGCCACGACGTTCGGCTCTTTGAGCAAACTGCGCAGACGCTGGGCGCTGTCGGCGTTCCAGTCGCTGGCGCAGTGGGGATGAATGCCGGCGGTGGCGAACAGCCGTTGAGCCGTTTCGTCCAGTTGCCGGCACAATTCCAGCGCCTGCTCGCTGCCCTCGACACTGGTGCCGGTGAGCACCAATTGGCAAACCCCGGCAGCGTAGGCGCGGTCGAGTACAACCTGGTGTTTGTCGGCAAAGCTGGGGTTGGTCAGGTTGACGCCGATATCGATGAGTTGCATGGTGCTACCTCGGACCAAAGGCCGGAAAGCATATCAGAGCTGTAGATTTATAAGAAAAGCCAAGAACTACAACGAGTTAAAGCTGTCTCTTGATGCCGCGAGACAGGTCAGGGTGGCTAAGGTGCCATCACTGTGCCAGTCTTTCGCACTTTGCCAGCGCTCACGGCGCTCTGTTTCTGTCGTTCGATTTCATGAAAATTATTGAGATCGGCCCAGTATTCTTTCTGGAGAGTGGATGATACGTCCCTCGGTTCTGCTACTGCTGTGTTGCTCGTTGCTGCTGCCGATGCCGGCGGTTGCGCGTCTGGCCGGGCCGCTGCAAGCCGTGCCTTCGACCAAAGTGCGCGACTTGGCGGAAATCCGCAGCAGTCGCGTGCTGCGCGTGTTGGTCAACCAGAGTCGCAACAGCTCCGGCGAAGTCCAGGGCCAGGCCATCGGTGTTGAATATCACCGCTTGCGTGCCTTCGAGCAGTACCTCAATGGTCACGCCCGTGACGGTCAGGAAATTACCCTCAAGATCATTCCCAAGGGCAAGGATCAACTGATCGGCGCTTTGCAGCGCGGCGAGGGTGATCTGGTCGCACCGGGGGAATTGCTGGACCTGCAACCGGGTCACGCGATCAGCACCAGTGAACCGATTGCCAGCAACGTCCCGTTGATATTGGTCGGGATCAAAGGCGAACGACGTTACACCCGTCTCGAACAACTCTCTGGCAAGACCCTGGCGTTGCCCACCGGCAGTGCCGCCGGGGACGCGGTCAGTCAGATCAATCAAAAACTCGCGCTACTTAAACTGCCACCGGTGACCATCGAGTGGGTCGATCCCAGTCTGGCGGTCGAGGATGTGCTGGAGATGGTCCAGGGCGGAATCTTTCACCTGACGATCGTCGAACAACCCATTGCCGAGCGCTGGGGCAAGATTCTGCCCAAGTTGCGTTTCGATCGGCAGGTGCTCATCAGTGAGCCGGGCGAAGAATTCTGGTTCGTGCGCCGCGACGCCTCAATGTTGCGCGCGAGCATTGATCGCTTCCTGACCGGTTACAAAAAACCATCGGATCAGGATGCCGCGTTCCTGCGGATCTATCGACGTCTGTATCAAGTGCACTATCCATTGGCCAAGGCTGATCGCCAGCGCCTCGAGAAACTTCGACCGGTGCTGCAGAAGCACGCCGAAGCCCAAGGTATGGACTGGCTGAACCTGGCGGCCCTGGCGTTCAAGGAGTCAGCCCTGCAACCCAATGCCCGCAGTGGCAGCGGTCCTACCGGCCTGATGCAGATCACCCCGTCCGCCGCGCAGCGGGTGGGGGTCAACAACATTCAGGATCTCGACGCCAATGTGCAGGCCGGGGCCAAGTACCTGGCGATGATTCGTCGCAAGTTCTTTGCCAGCCCCAAACTTAACGAGCGCGAGCGCATGGCGTTCGTGCTGGCGGCCTACAACATGGGGCCGGAGCGGGTTCAGGGCATGCGTGCCGAGGCTCGTCGGCGCGGTTTGAATCCCAATCAGTGGTTCTTCCAGGTCGAGCGCATTGCCATGGAGCAGGTGGGAATGGGCGCCGTCAGCTATGTTAATAGCGTGAACAAGTATTACTTGGCGTTCGATCGGGAGCGGGAGTCGTTGGAGCCCCAGGGGCAGAAAGTTGCCTCACGTAAGTGATCGAATAAACTGATTGTTATGGCGAATTTATTGCGCTTTTAACATGAAATTTACTGATTAATATAGCGGCCAACCAACACACACTGACAACGGATGACACAGCATGAGCACACTGATCAACAAGGTACTGTTTACCCGCGCTGGCTACGGCCTGACCCTTCTGCGGATCTTCGTCGGCATCATCTTCGCAGCCCACGGCTCGCAGAAACTTTTCGGGGCGTTCGGTGGTTACGGTCTGGCGGGCACCGCGCAGTACATGGAAAGCATTGGCCTGACGCCGGGTTACCTGATGGCGACGCTGGCCGGTGGTACCGAGTTCTTCGCCGGTCTGGCCTTGATCATCGGCTTGTTGGTTCGCCCGGCAGCCCTGGGCCTGACCATCCTCTCACTGGTGGCGATCTTCTCGGTGCATCTCCCTCACGGTCTGTTCATGGTCAACAACGGTTATGAATTCGCCCTGGCCCTGCTCGGTGGCACTATCGCGGTGTTGATCGAAGGCGCCGGCAAGCTCTCGGCTGACCGCGCTATCGCTGGCTGACCGCTCTGGTTCAATGAAAAGGCCCGCATTGCGCGGGCCTTTTTTGTGCTCGTCATTCTTGACACTGTCCGGTCAGCTTCTCTAGGATGCTGCCTATGCGCCGATTTAAACAGCTACTTGCGGGGCGCCAGGTGACTCATTCAGTTGCCGATAGAAGCTTGAAACAGGCTTCGAAATACCGCTAAAGCGCTGGTTCGGTGTTGCCTCTCACCTGCCATGCAGACTTTTGAGGCAGAGACACGACACAATGAATGCACTAAGCCCCGTTATACGCCCCGCGCCGATCACGGCACACCTGACCCAGCGCAATCCAAAAATCCTGCTTGGCGGCAAACATCAGCCGACACTTTTGCGTTATCTCGATGGCTGGCCACGTCGCACCGGTGGGCCTGCGGCCTTCCTGATCCAGTTTGTCGAAGAGGGTGAATCGCTGGCTCGATTTGCCAGCGGCAGTTTCGATCTGGCGGTGATTCAATCGCCCAGCCTCGAGGACGCCCCCGAAGTGATCAAGCAATTGATTCGCGTTGCCCGACAGGGGCTGATTACCCGCCGTTGAGGCGTTGAACGCTGCGGCTCAAAGATACTCGATCGCGACGATATACACGCACTGCTCACCGGTCGGTGTCTGGACCCGAACCTCGGCGTCCAGCGCCTTGCCGATCAGGGCACGGGCCAACGGCGAATCGATGCTGATCAGGCCCAGTTTCAAATCCAGTTCATCCGGCCCGACGATGCGGTAGCGCGACTCCTTCCCGTCCTCGTCTTCAATCGTGACCCAGGCGCCAAAATAGACCTTGTTTGGATCGCTCGGTTTTTCGCTGACGACTTTGAGCGCTTCCAGCCGCTTGGTGAGAAAGCGTACGCGACTGTCGATCTCGCGCAGCATTTTTTTGCCGTAGGTGTATTCGGCGTTCTCCGAGCGATCTCCCTGTGCCGCGGCCTCGCTGACCGACTGTGTCACCTGCGGCCGGCGCACATGCCAGAGCTCATGAAACTCGGCCCGCATCCGCGCTTCACCTTCGGGGGTGATCAGCGCGGTGCCAGCGGTGCGGGGAGGGCGATAACGGCTCATGGCAACTTCTTGTGGTGGAGAGAGCTTGAGTCTATCAACCCTCGCGCAAGACTGTCAGGGGGCTGGCGTTCAGCGCGCGACGTGTGCCGAACACGCCAGCACCGCCGATCAGCACCGCGCCGATCAGTGGCAACACCAGCAACCACGGATGCGGGTGCCACGGCAGGTCGAAGGCGTAGCGGTAGAGCACCAGACTCACCAGTTCCGAACCCAACGCTGCCAACAATCCGCTGACCGCCCCAAGCAAACCGAACTCGATCCGCCGCGCCTTGACCAACAGTTGCCGCTCGGCCCCCAGCGCTCGCAACAAGGCGCCTTGGCGTATGCGCTCATCGAGCGTCGCCTGCAAGCCTGAAAACAACACCGCCATCCCCGCCGCCAACACGAACAACAGCACGTATTCCACCGCCAGGGTGACTTGGGCGAGGATGCTGCGCAGTTGTTCGAGCAAGGCTTCGACTTGCAAGATGGTCACCGCCGGAAACGTCCGGGACAGATCCACGATCTGCTGATCATGACCGGCCGCCAGATAAAAACTGGTCAGGTAGGTTGCCGGCAGATCCTTCAGTGTGCCGGGCTGGAAGATCATGAAGAAGTTAGGCTGGAAGTTGTCCCAGTTGATCTCTCGCAGGCTGGTGACTTTCGCTTCGCGATTGACGCCGCCCACGGTAAACACCATGTGATCGCCGAGCTTGAGCTTCAGGCTTTCGGCGACTTTGCCTTCCACCGATACGCCGGGAATCTCGTCTGGCGTCTGTTCGGTCCACCAGTTACCCGCCGTGAGTTTGTTGCCCGCCGGCAAATCCGCCGCCCAGGTCAGGCTCAGGTCGCGCTGGATCGCTCGATCACCGGCCGAATCCTTGCTGACGATTTCCTGTACCGGCTCGTCGTTGACGCTGATCAGCCGTCCCGGTACCACCGGGTACAGCGGCGCCGATTGCGCCGACAGTTTGATCAGGCGATCGATGAACGCCTGTTTGTCCGCCGGCAGAATGTTCAGCGCGAAATAGTTGGGCGCGTTTTTCGGTAGCTGGTTCTGCCAGGTGTCCAGCAACTCGCCGCGCAGTAATGCGATCAGCGCCATGGACAGCAGAATCAAACCGAAGGCCAGGGATTGCCCCGCGGCCGCCAGTGGGTGACGCAGCAATTGACCTAGCCCGAGGCGCCACGGCAAAGAGGCGCGCGCCAGCATTCGACGCAGGCTCTTCAGAAGCAGCAACAGCAAGCCGCCAAGCATCAATGCTGCGATCACACCGCCACCGAGCAGGGCGAAGGTCAATATCAGGTCCAGGCTCAGGCGCCACATGATCAGCCCGAGGGCGCCCAATGCCGCTCCGTAAACCATCCAGGTGCTGGAAGGAATCGGCAGCATGTCCCGACGCAATACCCGCAATGGCGGAACCCGGCCCAGTGCCGCCAGTGGTGGCAAGGCAAAACCGGCCAGCGCCACCAGCCCGGTGCCGATCCCGGCGATGGCTGGAAACAGACCGCCCGGTGGAACGTCGGTCGGTAATAAATCATGCAGCAGCGCGAACAGTCCCAGCTGCGCGAACCAGCCGATCAGTGCGCCGCTGATGCTGGCGAGCAGCCCGAGCACCGTCAGTTGCAAACTGAACAGCACCATGGTTTCCCGTCGGGACAGCCCCAGACAACGCAGCAATGCACTGGCATCGAATCGGCGGGTGGCGAAGCGCGTCGCCGACAGCGCCACCGCCACACCCGACAACAGAACCGCCACTAGACTGGCCATGTTCAAATAACGCTCGGCCTTGCCTAGGGCGCCGCCGATCTGTCGGTTGCCATCGCGGGCATCCTGCAAACGCTGGTTGGCGGCCAGGCCGGGTTTGATCAATTGACGATAGGTTTCCAGCGCCTCGGCTTTACCGCGCCAGAGTTCGCGGTAACTGACCCGGCTGCCGGGTTGCACCACGCCGGTCGCGGCGAGGTCGCTGAGGTTGATCAGCACCCGCGGCGTGAGGCTATAGAAGTTGCCGGCACGGTCCGGTTCGTAGGTCAGCACTCGCGCCAGTTTGAGGGTTCGCATGCCGACGTCGATGCTGTCGCCGATCTTCAGGTCCAGCGCGGTCAACAGTCGTGCTTCGACCCAGGCTTCACCGGGTTTCGGTCCGCCACCGGGTTCTTCCGGGGCGAAGGGCGCCGGGGCACTTTTCAGTTCGCCGCGCAGTGGGTAGACGTCATCGGCAGCTTTGATGCTGGACAGCTGAATGCCATTGTCAGTGGCGATGACGCTGGAAAACTCCACCACTTGAGCGTGTTCGAGGCCCAGCTCCGTGCCGCTTTTAATCTGTTCGGGCCGTGCCGGTGAACTGCCTTCGAGCAACAGGTCGGCACCGAGAAACTCGGTGGCGCGCAGCATCATGGCGCCGTTCAGGCGGGCGCCGAAGTAGCCGATGGCGGTACTCGCCGCCACGGCCACCAGCAAGGCAAAAAACAACACGCGCAACTCACCGGCGCGGGCGTCGCGCATTAGTTGGCGGAAGGCAAGACTGAACAGGCGCAACAGCGGCAGGCGTGCCATCAAGGCTCCAGAGGGGCGACCAGCAGGCCGGCTTCAAGGCGGATCAGGCGTCGGCAGCGATGTGCCAGGCGTTCGTCGTGGGTTACCAGCACCAGGGTTGTGCCGCGTTCCTGGTTGAGTTCGAACAGCAGATCGCTGATGCGCTCGCCGGTGTGGCTGTCGAGGTTGCCGGTGGGTTCGTCGGCGAACAGCACATCGGGTTCTGCGGCAAACGCGCGGGCAATCGCCACGCGCTGCTGTTCGCCACCCGAAAGCTGGCGTGGCGAATGGGTCAGTCGCTGGCCCAGGCCGACCCGTTGCAGCAGCTCGGTGGCGCATTCGCGGGCGTCTTTGCGGCCATCGAGTTCCAGCGGCAGCATCACGTTTTCCAGGGCGTTGAGGCTGTCGAGCAGCTGAAAGGACTGAAACACAAACCCGACATGCTCGGCCCGGATACGGGCGCGCTGGTCTTCATCGAGATTGCTCAGGGCTTGCCCGGCGAGGGTGACGTCGCCGCTGCTCGGCAGGTCGAGGCCAGCGAGCAAGCCGAGGAGGGTGGACTTGCCGGAACCGGAGGCGCCAACGATGGCCAGGCTGTCGCCCTTGTTCAGTTCCAGGCTGAGTTCGTGCAGGATAGTCAGTTCACCTTCCGCGCTGGGAACCACTTTGCTGAGGTTCTTCGCGGTGAGAATGCTTGCGCCCATGGAGAATCCGATGCGTGTGTGGTTTTTGAGTGCTGGCCTGGCCTTGATGTGCATGGCCCAGAACGCAGCGGCGGGTACAGTCCTGATCGTTGGCGATAGTATCAGCGCGGGTTTCGGGCTGGATACCCGGTTGGGGTGGGTGTCATTGCTCGAGCAACGGCTCAAGCGCGAAGGTTTCGACGATAAGGTGGTCAATGCGTCCATCAGCGGCGACACCAGCGCCGGAGGCCAGGCGCGCCTGCCCGCGCTGCTTGCAGAGCATAAGCCGGAGCTGGTAATCCTCGAGTTGGGCGGCAACGATGGCCTGCGCGGATTGCTGCCAACGCAATTGCAACAAAACCTTGCAGCAATGATCGACAGCTCCCGCGCGAGTGGCGCCAAGGTGCTGCTGCTCGGCATGCAATTGCCACCTAACTACGGCGTTCGTTATACCGAGGCCTTTGCGAAGGTCTACAGCACACTGGCCAACGAGAAAAACATCCCGCTGGTGCCGTTTTTTCTCGACGGCGTGGGCGGTCATCCGGACTTGATGCAAGCCGACGGCTTGCACCCGGCTGCCGGGGCTCAGGGCAAGTTGCTGGAAAATGTCTGGCCTACACTGAAACCGCTGCTTTGACGCTTTTCTAGCGGCGGTGTTTCGGCTAAGGTGGCGCCCCCGATTTGGAGCCCCCGATGCCGCGTCCTGCCTGGTCACTTTTTGCCTACCAACTGATCGAGCCTGACGAACAGCTGGATCTGTTCGCCTGCCAGGAAGTGCGGGTACATCTGGTGACCCGTCAACTGGAGTTGGGCGGCTCGGCGGACCGGACCTTGTGCGGCAGCCTGTTGCCAGCACAACCGCGCTGGTCGAGCGTCGATCGCCGTGTGTTCCAGGATCAGCGCCTGTGCTCGCTGTGCCGGGCCATTCTGGAATCGCAAAAACGCGGCACATCGCCGATCTGGCCGGAACTGCGTTTCGAGCTTTAGACGCTGATAGATTGCTTGCTATCGGTCAACTCCCCGATTTTCCAGATGCCGGTGTACAATCTCGTTTTTATACCCTTGTCGATCATGCGAAGGATTTTCCGGATGTTGCCGCGCTTTCCTGCCGTCACCCGCTACCTGTCTCTCGCCGCCCTCTGTGTGGCGGGTCCCGTAGCAGCATTGGAGCTGCCCCTGCCACCGCCCGGTGAAGACATCGTCGGTCAGGTCCAGGTGATCAAGGCCAAGTACGAAGATACCTTCGCCGACCTTGGCACCACCTACGATCTGGGCTATTCGGAAATGGTCGCGGCCAACCCTGGCGTCGATCCATGGCTGCCGGGAGCTGGCACCGAAGTGGTGCTGCCGACACGCTTCATCCTGCCGCCGGGCCCGCGTGAAGGCATCGTCATCAACCTGGCCGAGTACCGCCTCTATTACTTCCCGAAAGGCCGGAACGTGGTGTACACCTTCCCGCTGGGTATCGGCCGTGAAGGCTGGGGCTCGCCGATTGCCCATACCAGCATCACCGCCAAGACGCCGAACCCGACCTGGACCCCTCCAGCGTCGATCAAGGCCGAGCACGCCGCCGATGGCGATCCACTGCCGAACGTGGTGCCGGCTGGCCCGGACAACCCGCTGGGGCCGTTCAAGTTCACGCTGGGCACGCCGGGCTACCTGATCCACGGTTCGAACAAGAAGTTCGGCATCGGCATGCGCACCAGCCACGGTTGCTTCCGCATGTTCAACAACAACGTGCTGGAAATGGCGAGCATGGTGCCGGTAGGCACGTCGGTGCGCATTATCAGCGACCCGTACAAGTTCGGTGTCAGTGGCGGCAAGGTGTATCTGGAAGCGCACACGCCGCTGGACGACAAGGGCAACCCTTCTGTGGTCGACAAGCACACCGCGGTAATCAACGCGATGCTCAAGCGTGAGGACATCACCAACAACCTGCGCATGAACTGGGATGTGGTTCGCGACGTGGTTGCCGCTGAAGATGGCCTGCCGGTGGAAATCGGAGTGCCGAACTCCTCGGCGCCGATGGTGACGAGTGCGCCGATCGACCCGTTGCAGTAATGCTTGAAAGGAGCCCGCCGATGCTGACCGCATCGGCGGGTTTTTTATTGCCTGTACGAAATAGCGGGCAATAAAAAAGCCGACCCAAAAAATGGGTCGGCTTGATAACAATCCCGAGGGATTATTACTTGCGGCTAGCTTTGTCCAGCATGCGCAGAGCACGCTCGTTAGCTTCGTCAGCAGTCTGTTGTGCTTTTTGAGCAGCAGCCAGAGCTTCATCAGCTTTACGGTAAGCTTCGTCTGCACGAGCCTGGGAGCGAGCTGCTGCGTCTTCAGTAGCAGTCAGACGTGCTTCGGTTTCTTTCGATACGCTGCTGCAACCGGTAGCCAGAACTGCGGCCAGAGCCAGAGCAGAGAATTTCAGAACGTTGTTCATCGTGTTCCCCTTCAAGGACTTTCTATTAAGTTAGCTGTCTCCTCAGATTGAGGAAATAGCCGGCGTACATACTACCCATTACTTGTCGTAAGTAAACTGACGTAAAGCAAGAAGCCAAAAAAATTGTAGGCGTTGATTCTTTTTCGAGCAACTTTTAACTGCATTGTTTAAAAAATATCCAGCTGGGAGGCCCGAGCTGAGCGAGCCGCCGAAGAAAAGTTCCGCGCGCTCACAGCTCTTTTCCGAGTCTTGGCTAAAGTCTATCTAGATGGATTCGTCTACACTTTTGTTCGGATTCTGCGTGGCGCCTCTCATATCTTTCTCCATGTTCAGGTGACTTTAACAAAGGGCGCTCGTCTTAAGTCTCAACATCCGGCAATGTTCAGGCTGTCGACCTTCAGATATCCTGGTCGAGCCGTCTCTGCGTAACCCGGAGCAGCACCCCCGCCCCCCAGCGTGATGACGAGCGTACCTTGAGCATTTCTGCCTAATGGTGCCTACTATTTGATACGTGCTCGGTTGCGCGAGATGGGTGCAGTTCTTCTCGGTGTCCATTCAGGCACGGGGTGGCGTAGATGTTCCTTCGCCGGAAAAACATCGGTAAGGTAGGGGTCAGAATTCCAGACCCGCGAGGAGTAGTGATGAGCGAGGCGTTGTCCATCCACCATGACCAGGCTGGTCATCAGTTCGAGACCAATGTGGACGGTCATCGTGCCTACCTGACCTATATGGATCTGGGGAAACAGACCCTGGATATCTATCGCACCTTTGTGCCCAACGCGCTGCGTGGTCGCGGCATAGCGGCCGCCTTGACCGAGAAGGCGTTGGAGTACGCTGAAGAAATGGGTTACACCGTCATTCCATCGTGTTCCTACGTGGAACGCTACATGGAGCGTCATCAGCGGCACGCGGCCAAGCTGAGCCAGTAACCTTTCAAAGAATCGAACGCATAAAAAAACGCCGGGTCAAGCCCGGCGTTTTTTTGTGCGGCGAAAAGTGATCAGCTGCGATCGCGTTTCGGCAGCACGTCCTTGAGCTTGGCATGCATGCTGCGCAAGGTGTTTTCGGTGGCGGACCAGTCGATGCAGGCATCGGTGATCGACACGCCGTATTGCAGGTCGGCGAGGTCTTTCGGGATCGCCTGGCAGCCCCAGTTCAGGTGACTTTCGACCATCAGGCCGATGATCGACTGGTTGCCTTCGAGGATCTGGTTGGCGACGTTCTCCATCACCAGCGGTTGCAGGGCCGGGTCCTTGTTGGAGTTGGCGTGGCTGCAATCGACCATGATGTTCGGCTTGATCTTCGCTTTGTTCAGCGCTTGCTCGCAGAGCGCGACGCTGACCGAATCGTAGTTCGGCTTGCCGTTGCCACCGCGCAGTACCACGTGACCGTAGGCATTGCCCTTGGTGGTGACGATCGACACGCCACCTTCCTGGTTGATACCCAGGAAGCGGTGAGGGCTGGAAACCGATTGCAGGGCGTTGATAGCGACCGTCAAGCCGCCGTCGGTGCCGTTCTTGAAGCCGACTGCCGAGGACAGGCCGGAGGCCATTTCACGGTGAGTCTGGGATTCGGTAGTGCGCGCACCGATGGCCGACCAGCTGATCAGGTCCTGCAGGTACTGCGGGGAGATCGGGTCGAGGGCTTCAGTTGCGGTCGGCAGGCCCATCTCGGCCAGGTCCAGCAACAATTGACGACCGATGTGCAGACCGTCCTGAATCTTGAAGGAATCGTCCAGGTACGGATCGTTGATCAAACCTTTCCAGCCGACGGTGGTGCGTGGCTTCTCGAAATACACGCGCATGACCAGATACAGGGTATCGGACACTTCGGCCGCAAGCGCCTTCAGGCGTTCGGCGTATTCGTGGGCAGCCTTGATGTCGTGGATCGAGCAAGGCCCGATGACAACAAACAGGCGGTGGTCGGTGCCATCAAGAATGTTGCGAATGACTTCGCGGCCCTTGGTGACGGTGCGCAGGGCAGCGTCGCTCAGAGGGATATCACGCTTGAGCTGATCGGGAGTGATCAGCGTCTCGTTGGAAGCGACGTTTAGGTCGTTGATCGGTAAATCAGCCATCGTTTACTCGTCAGGTCACGGGTGCCGGCCGCCAGCGAACCCGCGCGGCGGAGCACAGCAAATTAAGCGCGTCGGGGAGCAGAACCTTAGCGCGTTACACCGTGGCTCGACAATGGGCAGACACCGGTTTAATCCAGTACAACCTGCGCAAATGCCTTGCGAACCGTCTCGTGAGAGAACTCGTCGGCATGCTCCTGAACCCATTCGAGGGCCAGGGCCTGGGTTTCCTGCAGATCGTCATGCGCGTCATGCAGGCGGCAGTAACGTTCGATCTGGCACACCTGCTCGCCCATCCGGGCACTGAACATCATCTGCTCGTCAACGAAGGCAATGCCTACCAGATAACCGCGTTTTCGTCGCAGGCACCAGGCCACATAGCCCAGAAAACGCATGTCGGGGTTCAAGGTCGGCATGCGAATTTCCAGCGCCGTACCGTGGCGCCACGCCCGGTGATAATTGCAAGCCATGCCCCCGAGGCTGATAGTGTGCAGCTGTTGCCGTGAAATACACTCAGGTTTGAGCAACGTTAATTCGACGGGCACATCGTCAGGGTGAGGAATAAAACGTCCCATGAACACGGACTCCATGTGTCGGCCATCTGACATTGTTCCACCCAGTATAGTGGTCGAATTGGAACTGACTGATTTCGACGCCGACCAACGGCTGCTGGCGATGAGCGGTGTGTCGCTGGTTATTTTCACCAGCGTCGGCTGCGCCAGTTGCCGTTTTGCCCGTGAGCAATTGCCACGACTCGACCTGGACGTCGATCGGTTGTGCTGGATCGATGCCGGGAACAATGGCGGGGTGGTCGAGCGATATCAGGTTTTTTATTTGCCGGCGCTGTTTGTGGTACGCGACGGTGAATTTTTCGGGGCATTAAAATCGCGCCTGACCGGCACCGAGCTCAATGCAGCCGTGGCTCAGGCGTTGAGTCGAATTGCAGAGGAGTTGCCATGATGGGGGCAGTGACCAAACCGACAATCGGTATTATCGGCACCGGTGCGATCGGCGGTTTCTACGGGTTGATGCTGGCGCGTGCCGGTTTCGATGTGCATTTTCTGTTACGCAGTGAATTCTCAGCGGTGGCCGAGCGCGGGTTGCAGCTCGACAGTGCGGTGCACGGCGCGCTGACGTTGAATCCGGTTCAGGCCTATTCGACGGCCGAAGACATGCCGCCCTGTGACTGGTTGTTGGTGGGCGCGAAAACCACCAGTAACGCGCAACTGGCACCGACGATCATTCAAGCCGCGGCACCGAATGCCAAAGTGTTGTTGCTGCAAAATGGCCTGGACGTTGAAGACAGTCTGCGAGCGTTGCTCCCCGATTCGCTGCACGTGCTCGGTGGGCTCTGCTATATCTGCGTTCATCGCGACGGACCAGGCGTCATCACTCATCAGGCGCTCGGCGCGGTGAATGTTGGCTATCACAGTGGCCCGGCAACCGATGAGCAGGCGCGCATGGCGATTGTCGAGGAGGGCGCCGGGCTGTTCCGTACCGCCGGCATCGACTCCCAGGCCATGGCGAACCTGCATCAGACACGCTGGCAAAAACTGGTCTGGAATATTCCCTACAACGGTCTGTCGGTGCTGCTCGGGGCAAGCACCACACCGTTGATGGCCGATGCCGACAGTCGGGAACTGATCAAGGCTCTGATGGCGGAAGTGGTTCAGGGAGCAATCGCCTGCGGTCACGACGTACCGGCCGGTTATGCCGATCATCTGTTCATGGTGACCGAGAAGATGCCGGACTATTGGCCGAGCATGTACCACGATTTTCTGCACAAACGACCGCTTGAGCTGGATGCGATTTACGCCCGGCCACTGGCGGCAGCCAAGGCCGCAGGGTGCGAGTTGCCGCGAATCGAAGCCTTGTATCGCAGTTTGAGTTTTATCGATCGACGTAACACCTGAGTCGATCATCCTGAGGGGGAAGGGCATGGCAAAGACTATCGACGACAAACTGGTGCTGGCGATTTCTTCGCGTGCGCTGTTCGACCTGAGCGAAAGTCATAAGGTTTATGAGTCGAGCGGCGTCGAAGCCTATCGGCAGTATCAGATCGAACACGAAGACGAAATCCTCGAGCCCGGTGATGCATTCCCGTTGGTGCAGAAACTCCTCAACCTCAATACCAGCCTTGGCCGCGCCCGGGTCGAGGTGATTCTGGTGTCGCGCAACAGTGCCGATACTGGCCTGCGGGTGTTCAATTCGATCCACCACTATGGCCTGGCGATTTCCCGCGCGGCGTTTGTCGGCGGACGCAGTCCTTATCCGTACCTGAAGGCATTTGGCTGCGACCTGTTTCTCTCGACGCATGCCGAAGACGTGCGCAGTGCACTGGATGCCGGGTTCGCCGCAGCGACCATTCTGTCGGGTGGCGCCAGCCGTGCGGCCAGTGATGAATTGCGCATTGCCTTCGATGGTGATGCGGTGCTGTTTTCCGACGAATCAGAGCGCGTCTATCAGTCCGGTGGTCTGGAAGCGTTTCAGGCCAGCGAGCGTGAAGCCGCCCGCGAGCCATTGCGCGGTGGGCCGTTCAAAGGCTTCCTCGCCGCCCTCAATCTGTTGCAGCGCGAGTTCCCGGAAGACGCCTGTCCGATCCGCACCGCGCTGGTGACCGCGCGATCGGCGCCGGCCCATGAGCGAGTGATTCGTACCTTGCGCGAATGGGACATTCGTCTGGACGAGTCGCTGTTTCTCGGCGGCCTGACCAAGTCGGCGTTTCTTGAAGCCTTTGCCGCCGACGTGTTTTTCGACGATCAGGCCGGTCATTGCGAGCTGGCCCGCGAGGTGGTCGCCACTGGCCACGTGCCGCATGGCATAAGCAACGAGCAAAAGGTTTAAGCCCACGGTTCAACGCGTTACGCGAAACGTCGTACTCGCCAAGGCACTGCTAAGCTGAATCAATCTCCGCCATGTCGGCACTCGAGGAGGTCATATGATTCGTTCTATGTTGTACGCCACTGACCTCGGCCTGTACGCACCTTTGGTAATGCATCATGCCTTGGCGCTGGCGCGAACTTTCAATGCCGATCTGTACGTGGTGCACGCCGTTGAACCGATGGGGCTGTTCGCCGAATCGGTGCTTCAGAGTTACCTCGATGAGCAAGCATTGAACGAGTTTCACAGTCAGGGCCTGAATACGGTGATTGCCAATATCGAGCAGCGGGTGCTCGACAGCTTTCGTGACGAATTGGGGGAGGACGGGGCGCAGGATCTGGAGCGGATTCAAGCGGTGCGGGTGCTTCAGGGCGATCCGTCACAGGTGATTCTCGACCAGGCGCAGAAACTCTCCGTGGATTTGTTGATCGTAGGTAGTCATAGCCATGGTGCTGGCGCGGAAACGCCTTTGGGCCGGACTGCCGCGCGGGTGCTGCAACTGTCTCGGGTGCCAGTCTATCTGGTGCCGCTGGTGGAACGTCGTCGCCAAGGGGATCGTTAGTGTCCTGCCTCGCGTATTCACGAGGCCGGACACCAGAACACGAATAGTGGCCGTTTGATAAAAAAGTTCTAGATTTATTCTTCAAACCATTAATATAGTTATATACCGTCGCTGATGCCCGTGGCGTCTACCTGCTTTGAGGGATTCATATGAAGCTTCAACAATTGCGCTACATCTGGGAAGTGGCGCACCACGACCTCAACGTTTCCGCTACAGCCCAAAGCCTTTACACGTCGCAACCGGGCATCAGTAAGCAGATCCGTCTGCTGGAAGACGAATTGGGGGTCGAGGTTTTCGCTCGCAGCGGCAAGCACCTGACCCGCGTCACCCCGGCCGGCGAGCGAATTATCACCACCGCCGGCGAGATCCTGCGCAAGGTTGAAAGCATCAAGCAGATCGCCCAGGAATTCTCCAACGAGAAGAAAGGCACCCTGTCGATCGCCACCACGCACACCCAGGCGCGTTATGCGTTGCCACCGGTGATCAGCAATTTCATCAAGCAATACCCGGACGTTGCCCTGCACATGCACCAGGGTTCGCCGATGCAGATCGCTGAAATGGCCGCTGACGGCACCGTGGATTTCGCCATCGCCACCGAAGCGCTGGAACTGTTCGGTGATCTGGTGATGATGCCGTGCTATCGCTGGAACCGCTGCGTGGTCGTGCCCCAGGGCCACCCGCTGACCAAGCTGTCGAAGCTGACCCTCGAAGCCCTGGCCGAATACCCGATCGTGACGTACGTGTTCGGTTTCACCGGCCGTTCGAAGCTCGACGAAGCGTTCAGCCATCGTGGCCTGACACCGAAAGTGGTGTTCACCGCCGCCGACGCCGACGTGATCAAGACTTACGTTCGCCTGGGTCTGGGCGTGGGCATCGTGGCGAAAATGGCGGTCGATGCCAAACTCGATAGCGACCTGGTCATGCTTGATGCCAGCGACTTGTTCGAATCCAGCATTACTAAAATCGGTTTCCGTCGCGGCACGTTCCTGCGTGGCTTCATGTGCGACTTCATCGAGAAGTTCGCCCCGCACCTGACCCGCGAAGTCATGGCCAAGGCCATTCAGTGCCACAACAAGCAGGAACTGGAAGAGCTGTTCGACGGCGTCGAACTGCCGGTGCATTAATCGTTAAACGTCTTGCCTAGACCACCTCGGTAACAGAAAACTGTTGCCGAGCACCCGCCACCAGAATCTCCACCTCGTCCCCTTCGAACTTGCCCAGCAGACTCTTGCCCAGCGGTGAGCGAGGGGTGATGACGGTAATCCATTGCCCCACCAGGTCGACTTTCAAACCCGCCGCGTCGGGGGCCAGAAACAACCATTGCTCACGACCCTTTTCGTCTTCCAGACCGAGCAGGGCACCGACTTCGATGCCGCGCTGATCGTCGTAAGGCCGCAGCGTCAGGTTCTGGCAAAGCGTCAGTGACTGCCTGATTTCCTCCACCCTTTTGGCTTGCCCGGCTGCCAGGTAAGAAGCCTCCAGACCCAGCGTGTCGTACTTGTTTTCGGCGATGTTTTCTTCGTGGGTCGCGGTTTCGTAAGCGGTTTGTGCGGCACGCTCGGCGATGTCGAGGTCGATCCGCAGCTTGTCGAGAATCAGTTGGTGGACGGTCGGCTTGTGCATAAAGAGCTTCTTGATCAATCGCAGAATTGCAGGACGTTGGCGCGGCTTTTTTCGCTCGGCGCAGTCTGGTCCTGTTGCAGCCAGAACTGGCATTTCGGGTTGGACAGATTGCGGCCGGTGCTGCGGGCCTGATCCATTCGTTGCTGCTGCTCGTTCTTGCGCAGGTTCTCTTCGTACCGTTCGAACAACGGGCTCTGAGGCGGAATGTCCGGCACCGGTTGCACCACCACCGGTGGTTTGGCCAGTTGCTGCACGGCCTCTGCCACGGGCGCCAGCTGCTCGCTGAACAACAGTCGGGAGGCGAGCCAGCACGTCAGCGCGATCGCGATAAACCCCAGCCACACACCCAGGGCAATGCTGCCGGTCAGTTGCAAGGCGTTGAGCTGGATCGGCAACGGGCGGCGCGGGTTGGGACGGTAGGGCATGGCTGCCTCCTGGCGGGTGGTCGCGGGCGAGTGGCGATTGTCGCATGAAGATTAATCGCCGTCGGCTCTTCTGCACGGGGTAATTTATGAGGACAATCGGCGCCTTTGCCAACGGGAGCCTGGAATGCGTGAAATGAAAGCCCGCTGGGATATTTTCTGCGCGGTGGTCGACAACTTTGGCGACATCGGCGTGACCTGGCGTCTGGCCCGACAACTGGTGGCCGAACATTCGGTGACGGTGCGTTTGTGGGTCGATGATTTGCGAGCCTTCGAGCGCTTGTGCCCGGAAATCGACATCAACGCCTCACAGCAATGGCAGCAGGGCGTCGAAGTGCGCCAGTGGACGGCCGACTGGCAGCCCACTGAAGCCGCTGATGTGGTGATCGCCGCGTTCGCCTGCCAATTGCCGAGTGCTTACATGGAGGCCATGGCCGAGCGGGAAAAACCGCCGCTGTGGATGAATCTCGACTATCTGAGTGCCGAGGACTGGATCGTCGGCTGCCACGGCTTGCCGTCGGTGAAGTACAAGAGCGTACAAAAATTCTTCTTCTTTCCGGGGTTTCAGAAGGGCACCGGTGGCTTGCTGCGTGAAAGCGGATTGCTTGAGCGTCGTCAGCAGTTTCAGCAAAACCCCGAGGCTCAACGAGAATTCCTGCAAGGTTTGGGGATTGATCGCGCGCAAGGTGCGCAGTTGATCTCGCTGTTTGCCTACGAAAATAACGGGCTGGCCAGTTGGCTCAAGGCAATGGCTGCCGACTCGACGCCCACTCATCTGCTGGTGCCTGAAGGTCGGATTCTTGGGGATGTCGAACGTTGGCTCGGTGTGGACGGTCTGGTGGCCGGCGCGGTGCATGTGCGCGGTGAATTGACCGTGCAAGTGCTGCCGTTCGTCCGACAGGATCAATACGATCACCTGCTCTGGTGCTGCGATTTCAACGCCGTGCGCGGTGAAGATTCCTTTGTCCGCGCTCAATGGGCGGGCCGGCCGCTGCTCTGGCACATCTATCAGCAGGACGAAGACATCCATCTGGACAAGCTCGACGCCTTCCTCGCTCTGTACACCAAAGGCCTGTCCGAGCCTGCCCGCGAGGCGATCAGCGGTCTTTGGCGAGCATGGAATGCGGGTGACAATATGAGCGGGCACTGGCAATCGACCCGAAAACACTGGCCAGAACTGCAAAAACACGCCGAAGCGTGGTGTCTGGAACAGGCTTTGCAGGCAGATCTTGCCGCAGCGCTGGTACAGTTTTATGTAAATTGGATATGATACGCGGCCTAGATTTTTGTAAATCCCATCCAAATTCGGATATTCGCAATGAAAACTGGTAAAGAACTGAAACCCGGTACCGTGATCCGTCTCGAAAACGATCCTTGGCTGGTTCAGAAAGCTGAATTCACCAAGTCTGGTCGTAACAGCGCGATCATGAAGACCAAGCTGAAAAACCTGCTGACCGGTTACAAGACCGAGATCGTTTACAGCGCTGACGACAAACTGGACGACGTAATCCTCGACCGCAAAGAAGCGACCCTGTCCTTCATCAGCGGCGACACCTACACGTTCATGGACACCACCGACTACACCATGTACGAGCTGAACGCTGAAGACATCGAAGCCGTTCTGCCTTTCGTTGAAGAAGGCATGACCGATGTTTGCGAAGCGATCTTCTTCGAAGAGCGTCTGGTTTCCGTAGAACTGCCGACCACCATCGTGCGCGTAGTTGACTACACCGAAGGTTCGGCTCGCGGCGACACTTCCGGCAAGGTGATGAAGCCTGCCAAGCTGAGCAACGGCACTGAGCTGCAAGTTGCTGACTTCATCGAAATCGGTGACAAGATCGAGATCGACACCCGCGAAGGCGGTTCCTACAAAGGCCGTGCTAAATAAGCACAGCTTCAGGAATGAAAAGGCCCGACCATTGAGTCGGGCTTTTTTGTACCTGCATTTCAGGTCCAGCAATGAACCCTTGTGGGAGCGGGCTTGCTCGCGAAGGCGTTGTGTCAGGCAACATTTATGTCACTGACAATCCCTCTTCGCGAGCAAGCCCGCTCCCACATTTTTACTGCGTTATTTCTTCAGGTGTTGCTTGAGCTCTTCGGACGCTTGCAACATCGCCGAACGCACCGCCGGCACCTGGCTCACAACGTTAAGCAAACCATAGTCGTGAATCATGCCGTTGTAGCGCACGGCCGTGACCGGCACCCCAGCTTCGTCGAGTTTGCGGGCGTAGGCTTCACCTTCATCGCGCAACACATCGGCGCCGGCAGTTTGCACCAGTGCAGGTGGCAGACCCTTGAGTTGCGCGGTGGTTGCCCGCAATGGCGAGGCGTAGATCTCATTACGCTGTTTGGCATCGGTGGTGTAGTTGTCCCAGAACCACTTCATCATGTTTTTGGTGAGGAAGTGCCCCTCGGCAAACTGGTTGTAGGACGCCGTCTCGAAGCTGGCGTCAGTCACCGGCCACAGCAGCACCTGGAACCTGATCGCCGGCGTGCCCTTGTCTTTGGCCATCAGCGCAACCACTGCCGCCATATTGCCGCCGACGCTGTTGCCGGCCACGGCCAGACGTTTGCCGTCGACGTTGATCTCTTTACCGTGCTCGGCCACCCATTGGGTTGCGGCGTAAGCCTGGTTGATCGCCACCGGGTAATGCGCTTCCGGTGACGGGGTGTAATTGACGAACACCGCCGCCGCCCCCGAACCGGTAACCAAGTCCCGAACCAGACGTTCATGGGTCGGGAAATCCCCCAGCACCCAGCCGCCGCCGTGGAAGAACATGAACACCGGCAGCGGACCTTTGACTCCGGCCGGCCGGACGATGGTCAGGCTGAGCGGTTGGCCGTCGACTTGAATGGTTTTCTCGCTGACATCAGCTTTTGGCAGCGTCAGTTTCACCCCGGCCTGCGCGCCGACCAGCACGGCGCGGGCTTCTTTAGGCGTGAGTTGTTCCATCGGTTTGCCGGTGCCGGCGTTCAGAACGTCGAGGAACGCTTGGGTGTTGTGTTCAACACCCTCACCTGCAAACGCGCTGTGGATGGACAAGGCGAGAAGGGTGCCGGTCAAGACTTTACTGAAAGTGCTCATGTTCGTTTCCTGGTTCGGGCCTGGGAATCAGCGGTTAGACGGTAACGTGCAGGCGCACATCGACATTGCCACGGGTGGCGTTGGAGTACGGGCAGACCTGGTGGGCAGCGTCGACCAGGCTTTGTGCATCGGCTTGTTCAAGCCCCGGCAGGCTGATGTGCAGGTCGATGTCCAGGCCGAAACCGCCAGGGATCTGGCCGATGCCAACGTGGGCGGTGATCGAGGCGTCGTTCGGGATGGTGCGTTTGGTCTGGCTGGCCACGAATTTCAGTGCGCCGATGAAGCAGGCGGAGTAGCCGGCGGCGAACAGTTGCTCAGGGTTGGTCGCTGCGCCGCCGGCACCGCCGAGTTCTTTGGGTGTGGCGAGTTTGACGTCGAGGATGTTGTCGCTGGAAACCGCACGACCGTCACGGCCGCCGGTGGAGGTTGCGATAGCGGTGTAGAGAGTTTGCATGGTGTGAGCCTCATTCGGAGTTGGGTGTTTTGCGCTAAATGTTTGCGCGCTAAGTAAGTGCGAAGTAAATGTAGCTCGCGAATATTTAGCGCGCAAGATAAATTTTTGAAAAAGTTTTGGTTTGGGGAGGGGGCGCTGATTGGATGTATTGAGTTAGAGCCGTTGCAGCAGGATTTTCAGCGAGGAATTTTTTTACGGGGGGGAATGAAGCAGAAGGCACACCACAAAACAAATGTGGGAGCGGGCTTGCTCGCGAATGCGGTGTGTCAGTCAAGATCAATGTTGCCTGACACACCGCATTCGCGAGCAAGCCCGCTCCCACAGGGGATGTGTGGTGGTTTGGGGATTAGAGACTGTTCTGCAGATTACTGCGCAGCGCTTGCAGCTCCGCTTGCAGTTTCTGCAGTCTCTCCAGCGTCATCCCGCTGGCGCCGAGGATGCACTGGGGAATACCGCGCGCCCGCTCCCGCAATGCACGACCCTGTTCGGTGAGTTCGACAATCACCACCCGCTCGTCTTCACGGCTGCGGGTGCGGCTGAGTAAACCTTCGACTTCCAGGCGTTTGAGCAACGGCGTCAATGAGCCAGGATCGGTCAGCAGGCGCGTGCTGATTTCGCCTACGGTCAAACCGTCCTGTTCCCACAACACCATCATCGCCAGGTATTGCGGATAGGTCAGGCCCAGTGCTTGCAACAGCGGCTTGTAGACTTTGGTCATCAGCAGCGAGGTGGAATGCAGGGCGAAGCAGGCCTGATTATCCAGCAGCAGGTCGTCGCAGTTATCCGGGGTCTTGCGCTCGGTGGTCATTTCGAAGCCTTGATCAGTGATCGTCATAAATCTAGCGGGCGAATCTTTAATGCACCAGACAATTCTAGCCTAGTGTCGGTCGAGGGTACTTTGCAGCGCCAGATCCCACGGCGGGATCGGGCTGAAGCGGGTTTTCAGGTATTCGAGCAACAAGCGACTGCGGGGATTGGGTTGTTGCTCAAGGCGCAAGGCATAAATACCGGTCGTTTCCGGTGGTGGCAGGCCGTGTTCGCAGAACAGCGGAAGCAGTTCACCGCGTAACAGGTATTCGCTGGTCAACCAGGTGGGCAAGTGCGCGATACCCAGGCCGGCCAATGCGCCGCAGACCAAAGCCTCGGCGTTATTGGCACTCATGCGGATGCGCGCCGGGCGGTGCAAGTGCATCTGCCCGTCCCGTTCGAAGCGCCAGGCGAACGGCGGGGCCAGGCCATCCCAGTCGAGCCCGTCGTGTTCAATCAGCTGCGCCGGATCGGTCGGCACACCACGTCGTTGCAAATACTCCGGGCTGGCACAGGCAATGCGCACCATGCTCGCCAGCGGCGTGGCCACCAGCCGGGTATCGGCCATTTGCCCGGCGCGAAGCACCAGATCGACCTTGCCCAGATTCAAACCCTGCATGTCGACGAAACTGTCGATCAGGTGCAACTGCACGTCGAGGCCGGGGTAGAGCATCAGAAAATCGGCAATCACCGGCGCCAGATGCCGTCGTCCGAACGCTGCCGGTGCATCGATCCGAATCAAGCCTTCCGGTGCGTTGCTCAAGGATACCGCCTCAGCCCGGGCCAGCCGCAGTTCAGCCACGATCCGCCGCGCGCGCTCGGCAAACGCCAAACCCGCCGGGGTCGCGCGCACCGCGTGGGTGCTGCGAATGAACAACTGGCTGCCGACGGCGTTTTCCAGGCTGTCGATGCGCCGGGCCACCGCCGAAGGGGTCAGCGGGTGCCGGCGGGACGCGGCGGAAAAACTGCCGGTTTCCAGCACGTCGAGGAACAGACCCAGCTGTTCGGTCAATTGATTGGGGTTCATGGTGTTGTCAGCGCTTGTGCGAAATTGGCATAGCCATTGTGCGTTGCTGTGCGTTTCCCCGCCAGCGCCGACTGCGTAGGATGAATAGCCTGACGTGAAGGGAAAATCGCCTGTGATTGAGTTTTTGATGTACCTGATGTTTGGCGCCGCCCTCGGAACCCTCGGTGGGTTATTCGGCATTGGCGGCGGGTTGATCGCGATCCCGTTGCTGGGCGTGTTATTCGGCCTCGATCAGCAGATTGCCCAGGGCACGGCGCTGGTGATGGTGGTACCCAACGTGATGTTGGCGCTGTGGCGTTATCACCAGCGCAACCGGATTGAATTGCGCCATGCGCTGCCATTGGCGTCGATGGGGTTCTGTTTTGCCTGGATCGGCTCGATCTGGGCGGTGGGCATTGATGCGCAAACCATGCGGGTCGGATTTGTTGCGTTCCTGATTGCCTTGTCGGCCTACAACCTGGTGCGAATGTTCGTCGCCAACGCGCCGGCGTCTGCGCAGATGAATTATTCATGGCCATGGCTGGGCGTGCTCGGCGCCGCCTCCGGGACCATGGGCGGGTTGTTTGGCGTGGGCGGGGCGGTGGTGGCAACGCCGGTGCTGACCAGCCTGTTCGGCACCAGTCAGGTGGTTGCGCAGGGTTTGTCGCTGGCGCTGGCGTTGCCGAGTACGGGCGTCACGCTGGTGACTTACGCGGTGCACCATCAGGTGGACTGGATGGTCGGCCTGCCCTTGGCGGTCGGCGGTCTGATGAGCATCAGCTGGGGCGTGAGGATCGCCCACGCACTGCCGGAGCGACTGCTGCGTGGGTTGTTCTGCGGCTTTCTGGTGCTCTGCGCGGTGATGCTCGCCCTTAAAGTTTGAAGCCTTCGACGATGTGTTCGGCCAGGCACTCAGTGATCGGCGACGGGTTGTGCAGGTTGCGCACCAGCATGATGCTGGCCTCGGGTAGAGTCGGTAGGTCTTCGGCTTCACCGAGAATGCGCATGTCCGGGGTGACCAGGCTTTCCAGCTGTGCGGTCACCGCCAGGCCGGCGCTGACCACCGCCATGATTGCCGACAGGCTGTCGCTGTTGTACGCCACGCGGTAATCGCGACCCATGGCATCCAGTGCATTGCAGGCCCATAAGCGGCAGAAGCAATCACTGTTGAACATCGCCAGCGGCAGCGGCGTTTGCTCATGGGCACTGAAACATTGGGCTTCGGCCCAGACGAAATGCTCCTTGCGCAATAGTTGGCCAATCTCGTTGCCTGGTTCACGGGTGACGATGGTCAAGTCCAGGTCCTGGCGCAGCAGCAATTGTTTTGATGATTCGCAGTGCACCTCAATCTGGATCAGCGGATACGTCTGGGCAAATCGCCGCAGAATCCCCGGCAAAAAACGCATCACGTAATCGTCCGGCGTACCGATGCGCACCATGCCGACCATGTGCGGCTCGCGCAAGGTGTTGAACACCTCGCTGTGCAGCTTGAGGATGCGTCGGGCATAACCCAGCAGTACCTGGCCCTCAGCCGTCAGGCGCACCTGCCGACCGTCGCGCTGGAATAGTTGACGCTGCAACACATCCTCTTCCAGCCGCTTCATCTGCATGCTCACGGCGGACTGAGTGCGGTTGACCAACTCGCCAGCCCGGGTAAAACCGCCCTGGTCAGCGATGGCGACAAAGGTGCGCAGCACTTCGGTGTCGATACTTGGGAAGGCGGACATTCATCAATCTCCGAGATGTGTTACATCAGAAACATTCGTTGGATTGATCTTAGCCCCAGCGCGACACTTGAGCCATCCAAACGGAGGGCAACAAGATGAAAGGTCAACATGAGTATCCAGCAGTAGAAAAGCACTCGATCCACCTGGTATCCGATCTGCTGCACAAATTCAGTCGCTGGTACGAACTTCACCGGGAACGCGAGTTGTTGGCGAGTCTGAGCGATGAAGCACTGAAGGACATCGGCATGAGTCGTGCGGATGTGGAGTTCGAGTCGGTCAAACCGTTCTGGAATGACCCGATGCACAAATGAGTAATGCACAACTACACAAACCGTCTCCCAGTGAGGTAGGTTGCGAGCAGACAAGGAGATGCTCATGCCCGCAACACTGTCCTTTTCCATCAAACAGGCTCGGCGTCTGGCGCTGGCCGCCCAAGGATTTAACGGGCGCCAGCCGCCAGCGGCGATCAAACCGGTTCAGCTCAATCGTCTGATCGAGCGGCTGGGCATTCTGCAGATCGATTCGGTCAATGCATTGGTGCGTTCGCACTACCTTCCCTTGTTTTCCCGCCTCGGCAATTACTCATCCGACTTGCTCGATCAGGCTGCCTGGAGTTCGGGCCGGCGGCGCACGCTCTTCGAATATTGGGGGCATGAAGCCTCTTTGCTGCCCTTGTCGATGTACCCGTTGATGCGCTGGCGCATGCTGCGTGCGACCCGTGGTGAAGATATCTACCAGCAACTGGCACGTTTCGGGCGTGAGCAGCAGGACACGATTCGCCGGGTGTTGGCCTCGGTTCAGGACCTGGGCGCGCTGGGTGCCGGAAGCCTGTCGACCCGTCAGGAACGGGCAGGGCCCTGGTGGGACTGGAGCGCGGAAAAGCATGCGCTGGAATGGTTGTTCGCCGCCGGTGAAGTGACCGTGGCCGGGCGTCGCGGGTTCGAGCGGCTTTATGATCTGCCGGAGCGGGTGATTCCTTCGGCGATTCTTGCGCAGCCGCTGTTGAGTGAGGCCGAGGCCCAGCGCGGCCTGTTGCTGCATGCCGCGACAGCGTTGGGCGTCGGAACAGAAAAAGACCTGCGGGATTACTTTCGCTTGAGTCCAGGTGATGCCCGTCCGCGCTTGGCGGAACTGGTGGAAGCGGGTGAATTACTGAGCTGTGAAGTCCAGGGCTGGCGGCAACCGGCCTATTGTCTGCCGGAGCCGAAAGTGCCGCGCAAGGTTGAGACTAGCGCTTTGCTTTCACCCTTCGACTCACTGATCTGGGAGCGCAGTCGCACCGAGCGCCTGTTCGATTTCCGCTATCGGCTGGAGATTTATACGCCGCCGGACAAGCGGGTCTACGGCTATTACGTGTTGCCGTTTTTGCACAACGAACGGATTGCCGCGCGGGTGGATCTGCGCGCCGAGCGGGCGTTGGGCAGGCTGGCGGTGCATGCTGTGCATGAGGAAGAGCCGGGGCTGGATGAGGAGGGGATGCTGGCGTTGGCGGTCAATCTGCGGCGGATGGCGGATTGGCTGGGGCTTGAGCGGGTTCAGTTGAATTGCCCGCGGGCGAGTGCGGCGCGGTTGCGGGTGGCATTGGCCATTATTGGTGGTGACTGAGCTGACGCCTTCGCGAGCAAGCCCGCTCCCACAGTTGACCGAGCTGTCCAAACGGACGCGGTCTAATGTGGGAGCGGGTTTGCTCGCGAAGGGGGCGCTGCGATTTAACGGCGGACTTGCTTCAACGTCTCGGCAATGAGAAACGCCAACTCCAGCGACTGATCGGCATTCATCCGCGGGTCGCAATGGGTGTGATACCGATCCGACAACCCATCTTCGGTAATCGGCCGCGCCCCACCAATGCACTCGGTGACATTCTGCCCGGTCATCTCGATGTGGATGCCGCCGGCATACGTGCCTTCCGCTTCGTGAACCTGGAAGAACTGCTTCACTTCGCCAAGGATCTGCGCAAAGTCGCGGGTCTTGTAGCCGCTGCTGGCCTTGATGGTGTTGCCGTGCATCGGGTCAGAACTCCACAGCACTTGCTTGCCTTCGCGTTGCACGGCACGGATCAGTTGCGGCAGGTGATCGCCGACCTTGTTCGCACCCATCCGCGCAATCAGGTTCAGACGACCCGGATCGTTGTCCGGGTTGAGCACGTCGATCAGGCGAATCAGGTCTTCGGGGTTCATGCTCGGGCCGACTTTGACCCCGATCGGGTTGTTCACGCCACGCAGGAACTCGACGTGAGCGCCGTCGAGTTGACGGGTGCGGTCGCCGATCCACAGCATGTGCGCCGAGCAATCGTAGTAATCGTTGGTCAGGCTGTCGCGGCGTACGAAGGCTTCTTCGTAGTTCAGCAGCAACGCTTCGTGGGCGGTGAAGAAACTGGTTTCGCGTAGTTGCGGCGAGCTGTCCATGCCGCAGGCACGCATGAAGGCCAGGGTTTCATCGATGCGATCGGCCAGGTGGCTGTACTTCTCGGCCAGCGCCGAGTTGGCGATGAAGTCCAGGTTCCACTTGTGCACCTGATGCAGGTCGGCAAAACCGCCCTGGGCGAAGGCGCGCAGCAGGTTCAGGGTCGCGGTGGACTGGTGGTAGGACTGGAGCAAGCGCTCCGGGTCCGGCACGCGGCTTTTTTCGTCGAAACCGATGCCGTTGACGATGTCGCCACGGTAGGCCGGCAGGGTCACGCCGTCGATGGTTTCGTCGTTGGCCGAACGCGGTTTGGCGAACTGCCCGGCCATGCGCCCGACCTTGACCACCGGGCAACCGGCAGCGAAGGTCATGACGATCGCCATTTGCAGCAGGACTTTAAAGGTGTCGCGGATTTTCGCGGCGGAGAACTCGGCGAAGCTTTCGGCGCAGTCGCCGCCCTGCAGCAGAAACGCGCGGCCCTGGGTCACTTCGGCAAACTGACGGCGCAACTCCCGGGCTTCACCGGCAAACACCAGCGGCGGATAACTGGCCAGCGTTTGCTCGACGTGCAGCAAATGCGCTGCGTCGGGGTATTGGGGTTGTTGCTGGATCGGCAGGGCGCGCCAGCTGTCAGGGCTCCAGGGTTGGCTCATCACGGTCTCTAGTGTTTTACGCTCGGACGGTCATGTTATCAGCAATTAGTGCGTGACCTGTTCCCGTCGCTTCGCGGACAATCGCGCTTTTGCCGCGCCACTCCGCGGTTTTATTGCGTTGCCGGGCCCGGTGACGATCAGGAGACGAAATGACTGAGGAGCGCGTCGAGCATCTGCTCGCCGAGGTACAGGATGAGTTCGGCGTGATTCGCGTGCTGGAAGTGGCCGATTACCGTTTTCTCGAGTTCGGTGATGCCATCGAACAGAGCTGCGTGTTCACGGCTGACCCGAGCTGGCTCGAATACGATTACACCCGGGCGATGCTGATTGGCGCGTTGTGCCACGAGCAGCCGGAAAGCGCGCTGTTCCTCGGCCTCGGTGCTGGCACTCTGACCCAGGCCTGCCTCAAGTTCCTGCCGCTGGAGGACGTCGAAGCCATCGAGCTGCGCCCCGACGTGCCACGCCTGGCCATTGAATACCTTGGGCTGGATGACGATCCGCGGCTGTACATCCGGGTGGGCGATGCGCTGGAACTGCTCGATACCGCTGAGCCGGCGGACCTGATTTTCGTCGACCTCTATACCGATGTCGGGCCGGGTGTCGGGCATCTGGCGTGGAATTTCCTGGAAAACTGTCAAAAACGCCTGAACCCAGGTGGCTGGCTGGTGATCAATCAGTGGGCCACCGATGATGGCAAACCGTTGGGCGCCGCATTGTTTCGCGGGCTCTATCACCGGCATTACTGGGAACTGCCGGTGAAGGAGGGCAATGTGATTCTGCTCGTGCCTTCGGAGCTGGATCAGGAACTGGACATGGACGGCTTGATCGCCCGCGCCGAAGGGCTGGCGCCGCGGTTGGGGTATTCGTTGCAGTCGTTGATCAAGGCAATCCGCCCGGCGACTTGAGTGGAAGTCTGTGACGGCCCCTTCGCGAGCAAGCCCGCTCCCACAAGGGATAGCGGGTGAAGACTGAAATCAGGGACTGGCCCCGAACACAAAACTAAAGCCCTTTGAAGACACCCGGTCGCTTCTCGATCATCGACCGCACGCCTTCCTTGGCATCCTCACTGGCCAGCAACTTCTTCACCAGCGGCGGCAAAGCCCGCGTCGCCGCTGTTTCCCCTTCATAACGCGCCTGTCTTGCAGACATCAACGTCGCCTGAACCCCAAGCGGCGCCTGCCGGGCAATCCGTTCGGCCAACTCCATCGCCCGTGGCAGCAGATCCTCGCTGGCCATGACTTCCTGCACCAAGCCCAGGTGCAACGCCTCATGGGCATCGAATTCATCGCCAGTCAGCAGCCAGCGCATGGCATTGCCCCAGCCAGCAACCTGATGCAGGCGCAACGTGGCGCCGCCGAACGGGAAGATCCCGCGTTGCACTTCTTTCTGGGCGAAACGGGTGTTGCTGGCGCACAGGTTGATATCGGCGGCCAGCATCAATTCGATCCCGACGGTCAGGCAGTAGCCTTGCGCGGCGACAATCACTGGTTTGCTGACCCTGGGGCCGGCGAAAACACCCCATGGATCGCAGCCGCCGGGCGGTGCCTGCCAGCCTTCGGCCAGGGCCGCACTGGCACTGACCAGATCCAGCCCCGCGGTGAAATGCTCACCATGGCCAAACACCACCGCCACCCGCGCCTCGCTGTCGGCCTCGAACTCGCCATAGGCCAGGCTCAGTTCGTTGAGCAGGTCGAGATCGAAGGCGTTGCGTTTGGCCACCCGATCCAGGCCGATCATCAGGACATGACCGTGCCGTTCACGGCTCACACGACTGGAGCAGGGCTGATTCATGGAGCATTTCCTCGGGCGGGAAGGGGGTGTCAGACAGCAGGTCTGCCTGAAAACGATGAACCGTTTTAGCGCCATCGCCAGCAGGGCCGGGCCTTTGAAAAATAGACCGTTGCACGATTATCCGCAAAGCCTGTGACACAACGGTGTATCCGTCAGTTTTCCGACAAATAATGCTCCCTTTTTGGGCTAATTCCGGTATAGTGCGCGCCGGCCTTTAACCGGGCCGCGTTTAGGTAGCGCAATTCCCCGAAGTCAGCTTCGGCTGCACGTCCGTACAGCGGACTCTCCCTTGACGAATCTTTTTCATTCATTCGTTTTCGCAAATCCCCGCCGACAAAGCAGCCAGGGCGACTCTTGAGTCTTACACGGCATGCGCAGCTTTGGAGCATGGGTCTTTGCGGATGCACTTAGAGGCAGACCCATGACCCAGGAAACCGGCGGCTTCGCCGCTTTTAATCTTAATCCGAATATTCTTGCAGCCGTCATTGCGACTGGCTACGAAGAGCCTTCGGCTATTCAGCAGCAATCGATCCCGATCATCATGGCCGGCCACGACATGATTGGTCAGGCGCAAACCGGTACGGGTAAAACCGCTGCGTTCGCCCTGCCGATCCTGCATCGCATCGATCCTGCCAAGCGCGAGCCGCAAGCCCTGATCCTGGCGCCAACCCGTGAGTTGGCGCTGCAAGTAGCAACCGCTTTCGAAACCTACGCCAAGCAAATGCCGGGCGTTACCGTTGTGGCCGTTTACGGCGGCGCCCCTATGGGTCCACAACTGAAAGCAATCCGTAATGGCGCACAGATCGTTGTCGCCACTCCGGGCCGTCTGTGCGACCACCTGCGTCGCGACGAAAAAGTTCTGTCGACCGTGAACCACCTGGTTCTCGACGAAGCTGACGAAATGCTCAAACTGGGTTTCATGGACGACCTCGAAGTTATCTTCAAGGCTCTGCCTCCAACCCGTCAGACCGTATTGTTCTCGGCCACCTTGCCGCAGTCGATCCGTGCCATTGCCGAACGCCATCTGCGCGATCCGCAACACGTGAAGATCCAGACCAAGACTCAGACCGTTACCGCGATCGAACAGGCTCACCTGTTGGTTCACGCTGACCAGAAGACCTCGGCTGTATTGAGCCTGCTGGAAGTTGAAGACTTCGATGCCCTGATCATGTTCGTGCGCACCAAGCAAGCGACCCTGGACCTGGCCAGTGCCCTGGAAGCCAAAGGCTACAAAGCCGCTGCGCTGAACGGTGACATTGCTCAGAACCAACGTGAGCGCGTGATCGAATCCCTCAAGGATGGCCGTCTGGACATCGTTGTGGCGACCGACGTTGCTGCTCGTGGTCTGGATGTTCCGCGCATCACTCACGTGTTCAACGTTGACATGCCGTACGATCCAGAGTCCTACGTTCACCGTATCGGCCGTACCGGCCGTGCCGGTCGCGAAGGTCGTGCACTGCTGCTGGTGACTCCACGTGAGCGCCGCATGCTGCAAGTGATCGAGCGTGTAACCGGTCAGAAAGTTGCCGAAGTTCGCCTGCCGGACGCTCAGGCTGTTCTCGATGCCCGCATCAAGAAACTGACCAACAGCCTGTCGCCGCTGGTGGCTGATGCCGAATCGACTCACGGTGATCTGCTGGATCGCCTGACTGCCGACATCGGTTGCACCCCGCGTGCACTGGCCGCTGCTCTGCTGCGCAAGGCAACCAACGCTCAAGCGTTGACCCTGGCTGCCATCGAGAAAGAACGTCCACTGGTGCCGAACAACGCACCGCGTGGCGATCGTCCAGAGCGTACCGGTGATCGTCCGGACCGTGGTGATCGTGAGCGTCGTGCTCCGGTTCCATTGGCCGAAGGTCGTGCTCGTTGCCGTACCGCGCTGGGTGCGCGTGACGGTATCGCTGCCAAGAACCTGCTGGGCGCTATCCTCAATGAGGGTGGTCTGGCTCGCGAAGCAATCGGTCGCATCCAGGTGCGTGACAGCTTCAGCCTCGTTGAGCTGCCGGAAGATGGTCTGGAGCGTCTGCTGACCAAGCTGAAGGACACTCGCGTTGCTGGTAAGCAGTTGAAGCTGCGTCGCTATCGCGAAGATTGATCCGCTCTCGGGCTGATTGATCGAACATAAAAAATCCCCGACTGGTTCGGGGATTTTTTTTGCCTGCCGTTTGTAGCAGCTGTCGAGCCTGCGAGGCTGCGTTCGGCGGCGTAGCCGTCGCCAATCCTGTCACCGCGGTGTATCTGAAAGAGCAAGGTGTCTGGTTTTACGACTGCTTCGCCCGAGCGCGGACCGAGCCGAACGCAGCCTCGCAGGCTCGACAGCTGCTACAGATTTAGTCCGTCACTTGGCCGCCACCTGCCGTGATCACTTGCACGCTCATGCGTGGTGTCGCCAGGTCGAGCCCGGCTTCGTCCAAGTGCCGCTTGAGTGACAGGTTGAACGCTCGGGACACTTCCCACTGCTTGATCGGCGCGGTCTTGAACCGGGCACGAAGAATCGCGTTGCCTGACTCGAAACTCTCGACCCCCTGAATCTCCAGCGGCGACCAGATGTTGCGCCGTTGCAGTGGGTCGCTGCGCATCTTCTGACCGACGTCGCGCATCAGTTTGATCGCGTTATCGATGTCCATGCCGGAGGGGATCGCCACCCGGAAAATCGCGTAGCCGAATTCCCGGGAGTAGTTCTTGATGCTTTTGATTTCGCTGAACGGAATGGTATGGACGATGCCGTCGATGTCCCGCAGGCGCACGGTACGAATGGTCAGCCCTTCGACGGTGCCCAGGTGGCCGCCAACGTCCACGTAGTCGTCGATGGCCAGCGAGTCTTCGATGATGATGAACAGCCCGGTGATCAGGTCCGCCACCAGCGACTGCGCACCGAAACCGATGGCCAGACCGATCACACCGGCACCGGCCAGCAGTGGTGTGACGTTCATGCCCATGTTCGCCAGGGCGACGATCAGCGCAATGATGAAAATCGCCACGAACAACACGTTGCGGATCAGCGGCATCATTGTCTGCGCGCGGGCATTTGCCAGGCCTTTGCGCGAGCGGGTGAGGGCGTGGTGCACGGCGGTGTCGCTGAGAATCCATATCAGCCAGGCAAAAATCAGTGTGCCGCCGAGGCTGAACAGTTTGACGCTGACTTCATGGCCTTCGCCTTCGGTGAAGCGGATCAGCGACATGCCCCAGACCCGCAGGCCGAGTTCGATGAACGCCAGCCACACCACCAAATGAGCGAGTGTGTAGAAGAAGCTTTTCAGGCGCTCCGAATACAGCGCATGACGCTTCACGCTGCGCTGTGGTTTGAGTGAATGGCGGCGCACCAAGCCGTTGATGACCATGCACAACACCAGCAGCACGGTGCAGATCAGCGACTGACGCAGCGCGGTGCTGGTATCGCCGGCGGAGACGAACGTGGCGAACAGCGAAATACCCACCAGCACCAGCACCAGCGCCGGCATGTACCAGAAGGTCCCGAGAATTTCGATCGTGTCGCTGAGGGCGCGGCGGGTCAGGCGCCGGGACAGCGGTTGGTTGCGGATCAAGTGGGCGATGGGGCGACGGAACCGCAGGATGAACAGCCCCGTGGACAACGCCGCCAGTACGTTGGCGACTGTCGAGGCGGTGTGCGCCAGATGACTGCCAAGGCTTTCGACCAGCCGCGGATCGCTCAGGGCTTCACCGAAGGCGGCGAAACTGCCGATCAGCCACAGCGGCCGAAAGGCTTGATGCCGCAGGATGTACAGGGCGCGGTGGCGGTGTGGGCCGTCGAGCAGCGAAAAGGCGATCACGCAGATCGCCGAAAAACAGGTGCCGACCACCAGCGCATAAGCCAGCACCATGGCCAGGCTTTTGCCCAGTGACGAGGGCAGGGCGTAGCTCATGTAGACCGTCATGACCAAGGCAATCAGCCACGGCCCGAGTTTGCGCAGGGCGAAGCGCAACATGTCCAGGGCCTTGGGGTGCTGCGGCAGTTCTTCGGTCAGGCCGAAGCGCATCCGCACCCGGTGGCTGACCCAGATCAGCGCAGCGGCCAGCAAACTCCAGAGCATCAGGATCATGGCAAAGGCAAAGATGATCGGCAGCCATTCATTGGCCGGCAGCACCAGCGCTGTCAGTTCATCTTCAGCGAGTTTGAACTCTTCGGACCAGCGAGTGAGAGGGCTGTCGGCGCCTGAAAACTGTTTTTCGAAACTGGCCAGGGTGCCACCGATCAGTCCCAGGACGCCTACTTCGGTGACCGGCTGGGCCTTCTTGGTGACATCGCGCAGCTTCTTCAAATCCGCCAGCAATTTGGTGCGTTGCTGATCGTTCTCCAACGACTTGATGACTTCGTCCAGGGATTGCCCCAAGGGCTCTTGCGCCTCTGGCTGTTTTGCAGAGCTGTTGAGCAGGCCAGGCAAGCCGACCGCCTGGGCAGGCGCCATCGGCAGCAGCGTCATGAGGCAGACAAGGAATAAACACGGCAGGGCAAAAAGACGAGCGAACACTAGGCGGTCAACCTCGGGATGAGCGGATCGACCGAGTGTACGAGCCCGTCAAAATCAATGCGAGCCAGGGGGGAGGATTTATTCGTTGAGTTTGGCGAGGATCTTGAAAATCACGGTGGCGAGGATCATCAACATGCCGATCCACATCGCGAACACGCCGATGTTCTTGTCGCGAAAATTGAAGCCGATTGCCAGCATGATCATCCCGGAAAGAATCGGGATCAGCATGGCGTGAAACGAAGACAACGAGATCATGAGCGACTGCCTTGTCGAAAGAGGTATTGAAAGTGTAGGAGTTGTCGAGTGAAACGAGGCTGCGATCTTTTGACTTTGCTATTAAAAAAACAAGATCAAAAGATCGCAGCCTCGTTTCTCTCGACAGCTCCTACCCGCTCCTACACGGATTACGGCAGCTCGTGGCAGGCGTAAAACGCGCTCAACACTTTGACCAGGTGCGCCAGGTCATGGCTGCCGCACAGTTCGCGGATCGAGTGCATGGCGAAGGTTGGCAGGCCGATGTCCACGGTGCGCACGCCCAGGTGGCTGGCGGTGATCGGGCCGATGGTCGAGCCGCAACCCATGTCGCTGCGCACCACGAAGCTCTGTACCGGCACTTCTTCGGCCATGCACAGGTGGCGGAAGAACCCGGCGGTTTCGCTGTTGGTGGCGTAGCGCTGGTTGCTGTTGACCTTGATCACCGGGCCGGCGTTGAGTTTCGGACCGTGATTGGCATCGTGCTTGTCGGCGTAGTTGGGGTGCACGCCGTGGGCGTTGTCAGCCGAGACCAGCAGGGATTTCTGAATGGTCCGTACGAATTCATCACCTTCAGGCAGCAGGCGACGCAGTGTTTGCTCGAGCATTGGGCCGTCGGCGCCGCAGGCCGAGCAGGAACCGACTTCTTCGTGATCGTTGCAGACCAGCACGCAGGTTTCGTCAGTTTCGGTGGTCAGCAAGGCTTGCAGGCCGGCATAGCACGACAGCAGGTTGTCCAGGCGCGCCCCGGCAATGAAGTCGCCATGCAGGCCGATGACCGCAGCGCTTTGGGTGTCGTAGAAGCTCAGCTCATAGTCGAGCACCACGTCAGCGTTCAGGCCGTGTTCGCGGGCGAGTTGATCGGTGAGCACGGCGCGGAAGTCCACGCGCTCGTCACCGGCAAATTGCGCAAGGATTGGCGGCAGTTCGGTCTGGGCGTTGATCGCCCAGCCCATGTTGGCTTCACGGTTCAGGTGAATGGCCAGGTTCGGGATGATGGCGATCGGCGCCTTGAAGTCGACCAGCTGGCTCTCGACCTTGCCGTCACGGCGGAAGGTCACGCGGCCGGCCAGGGACAGATCGCGGTCGAACCATGGCGCCAGCAGTGCGCCGCCATAGACTTCGACACCCAGCTGCCAGAAGCCCTGACGTTGCAGTTCCGGCTGGGGTTTGACGCGCAGGCACGGGCTGTCGGTGTGCGCGCCAACCAGGCGAATGCCGCCGTGCAGGGGCGAATGACGGCCCATCTTGAACGCGACGATCGACGAGTCGTTACGGGTGACGTAGTAACGACCGTTGGCTTCGGTGACCCATGGCTCGCGCTCGTCAAGGCGTTGATAGCCCGCCGCTTCCAGGCGCTGAACAAGGCTGGCGGTGGCATGGAATGGGGTAGGGGAGGCCTTGAGGAAATCGATCAGGCCTTGGTTCAACTCTTCGCGCATAAGTAGCTCCAGACAGCAATGGCGCAAGTTTAACGTATTGGCTCGCGGCATTGCAGAGACAATGCCGTTCGGCGTGCGCCAGCTGCCGGTTGGCAACGAGGATGAGTCAGCCGGTGATCAGGTTGCCATTGAGGAACACTTCGCGACGTTGCTTGCGGCCCACATATTCATGTTTGCTCGCGAGGTACACCTCGTTGAATTTTTCCTTGGAGATACCCGGGATCTGTCGAATGTAGTCGTCCACCAGTCGGTCATAGGCGGCTTCGGTGATGAGCTTGTAGATGTCCCGGCGATAGAAGAAGCCCAGTTGAAAACCCAGGGTTTCGCTTTGATGGTTTGTCTGGCCGGCAAAGCAGTTTTCAAAATCAATGGCTTTGAGTGGGGTCCGCAGCGTTTCCGGGATCATGATGTTGCCGGCCCAGAAATCCATGTGCGTGATGTTCTTGCGCGACAAGGAGCTCAGCAGTTCGAAGGCATCGAGAATGAATGTTTCGACGTTGTCCGGGTTGCGTTTAAGCCATTGCACACCGTCGACATGATCGTCGAGCAGGCGCGTGATAATGAAATACTCCTGGGTCAGCCCCAGTCGGTCTTTGGTGTAACCGAACCCTTGCAGCGGTGGCATTTGCACGCCACGGCGCTGCGCTTCTAGCGTGTTGATCAGCTCTTCCAGCGGCCAGTCGAATCGACCATTGCGCTGCGGTTTGCCAAAGGTCACGCGCACTTTTGCCTTCAAGGTATCCAGCGGCTGGACCTTGGCAAACAGCGGCGTATCGCCGGAGGCCAGCGGCGCACTCGCACGGGTGAGCTTGTGGGCACGTCGTTTGTGTATGAGCTGTTCAAGCGCCTGTTGTGCTTCGGCTGAAGGCTGCTCGCTAAGGTGCAGCGTGGTGTTGAACAGGCAGAAGGTGAACGGGTAGTCGTCTTGGAATGTCTTGTTGCTGAGCACGAGGGCTTCCTGCCTGCTATCAAAGTGATGGCATTTTACGTTTCATTACAAATTCATGACAATATTTTCACGCCAATTTCACGTCTATTTGTAACAAGAAATAAAAAAGCGCCCTCAATGGAAGGGCGTTTTTTGGTTCGGCGGTTGCTTAAAAAGGCGCAGGACACTCGAAGCGCAAGCGTTCGCCGCTTTGCGGGTGAGTAAAGCTCAGCATGCTCGCGTGCAGACATAGTCGTGGCCAGGCGGCCAGTGCTTGCTCGTGGGCATACAGTCCGTCACCCAGGAGTGGGTGGCCGATGGAAAGCATGTGCACGCGCAACTGATGGGAGCGGCCGGTGATCGGCGTCAATTCGACACGACACCAATCGCCGCAACGCTCCAGTACGCGCCAGAAGGTCAGGGCATTTTTGCCGAATTCATGGTCCACCACATGGCGTGGCTTGGTCGGCGGGTCGTAGCGCAACGGCAGATCGATGCTGCCACTGTCCAGTTCCGGTTGTCCCCAGCACAGGGCGGTGTAGGCCTTTTCGGTTTCGCGGTCGTGAAATTGCCGAGACAGCTCGCGATGAGTGTCCGGGTCACGGGCCAACAGAATAATGCCGGAAGTTTCCCAGTCCAGACGATGGACAATTCGCGCTTCCGGGTAGCCGTTTTCTTGCAGGCGGGTAATCAGGCAGTCCTTGTTGTCATCGGCCCGGCCAGGGACAGAGAGCAGCAGGGTCGGTTTGTTCACCACCAGTACGGCGGCGTCCTCATGGATGATGCTGATGTTGGACAGCGGCATTAAAACAGCCTCGTAACAAACGCCAACGGCGGCTCAGAACCTTCATTGTCCCGTGTAGGAGCTGCCGCAGGCTGCGATCTTTTGATTCTGTTTTAAAACAAGATCAAAAGATCGCAGCCTGCGGCAGCTCCTACAGGGGCTCAAAGATTCTGAGCCGCCGTGGCTCCTGTCTGATCGACTAGCGGTCAGGCAGGGTGATATTGAGTTCTAGAATCGAGCAACTGCCCTGGTTTTCCAGAGCGACGTGCACGTCATCGGACCCGATATTGACGTACTTGCGGATGACCTCGACCAATTCCTTCTGCAAGGCTGGCAGGTAGTCCGGTGTACTGCGTTGGCCGCGTTCGTGCGCCACGATGATCTGCAGACGCTCTTTCGCTACCGACGCGGTGCTGACCTTTTTGCTGGCACGAAAGAAGTCAAAAAGATTCATTATCTACCTCCAAACAGGCGCTCGAAGAATCCCTTCTTCGTTACATCGAGAAAACGATGCTCCACGTTTTTGCCCAGCAGACGATCGACCGCATCGCTGTATGCCTGACCGGCATCGCTCTGGTCGTCGAGAATGACCGGCACGCCCGAGTTGGAAGCCTTGAGTACCGCTTGGGATTCCGGAATGACACCCAGCAGGGCGACCGCCAGAATCTCTTTGACGTCTTCGACGCCGAGCATCTCGCCGTCACTGACTCGTTGCGGGTTGTAGCGGGTCAGCAGCAGGTGTTCCTTGATCGGCTCTTCGCCTTTTTCAGCGCGGCGCGATTTGCTGGCCAGCAGGCCGAGCATACGGTCCGAGTCACGAACCGAGGACACTTCCGGGTTGGTCACGATAATCGCTTCGTCTGCGAAGTACATGGCCAGGTGGGCGCCTTTTTCGATGCCGGCCGGAGAGTCGCAGACCACGTATTCGAAGTCTTCTTTCAGCGCCATCAACACTTTTTCCACGCCTTCCACAGTCAGCGCGTCTTTATCGCGAGTCTGACTGGCGGCCAGTACGTAGAGGTTTTCCAGGCGTTTGTCTTTGATCAGGGCTTGTTGCAGGTTGGCTTCGCCGTTTACCACGTTGACGAAGTCATACACCACGCGGCGCTCGCAACCCATGATCAGGTCGAGGTTACGCAAACCGACGTCGAAGTCGACGATAACTGTTTTGTGACCGCGCAGTGCGAGGCCGGTACCGATAGCAGCACTGGTGGTGGTCTTACCCACACCACCCTTGCCGGATGTAACCACGAGAATCTTGGCCAAGGTGTTTCACCCCTAAGGAAAAAGGACATTTAGCCCCTGAAAAACATCTCTAGAAAAACTACTGCAGTCGGACAGCCTTGGCTGGAATTCGGTCCAGAACGGCGCTTACCTCGGGTAAACACTGCTTATGGCCTTTTTCCTACTTCGTTTGAGCCGTTTTCGCTACGTTTTAGAGATGTTTGGAAAATGCGGCAGTATCCGTTAAAGCCGAATGATGTTCAACACATCGCCCGACAGGCTGACCTGTACACCCGCGCCCCACAAAGGGTCGCGACGCAGATCCTCCGAAACCTTGTAGTGGCCTGCGATGGAGACCAGTTCAGCGCTCATTTGCTGACAGAAAATCCTGGCTTTCGTGTCGCCTTTGACGCCGGCCAACACGCGACCACGCATCGGGCCGTATACATGGATGTTCCCGTCGGCGAGAAGTTCCGCCCCCGGGCTGACCGACGAGATCACCACCAGATCGCAACCCTGGGCATAAATCTGCTGCCCACCGCGTACGGGTGAGGTGATGATCTTCGTTGGCTTGATAGTCGGCTCCGGCGGTTTTTCCGGTTTTTTCTGGACTTGGCCTTCGAACGGGTCCAACGGACGCTCACGGGCGCCGGACGGTGGCAGCACCGGCAGGTCGACCGCGATGGCCGCGGCAATGTCTTCGATGCGGCTGGCACGGATCGCCAGGGTGCGCAGGCCATGCTGGCGGCAGACGCGCATCAGGCCCGGTAGATCGACCGCACCTTCGCTGGCCGGGAGTTTGTCCAGGGCCAGCACCAATGGCGCGTTACTAAAGAAGTTAGGCGCCTGGGCAACCTTGGCGGCCAGTTGACGATCGAGGTTCTCGAGGTCGTTACGGGCCAGTTCCAGCACCGTAATGGCGAGCATGCTGCCCTTCAGCTGGAACACGGGATCTTGGTCTAGCGGTTCGGTTTGGCTCATGGTCGGCATACAACGACTTGTCACTAAAAGTGCCGAGACTTATAACGAGAACGCCCGCGAGCCGCAAGCCGGGTCGAACGATGTAGAATGCGCGGCCATTGTCTTTCCGGAACCTTTAATGGATCGCCCGCGTTTTCGAACAGCATTTCTATCTCCACGTTTCTGGCCGCTGTGGTGTGGCTTGGGGCTGTTGTGGTTGATTGTGCAGTTGCCGTATCCGGCGTTGCTGTCGATCGGTCGCGCCCTGGGTACATTGATGTATCGAGTAGCGGGCGACAGACGGCGCATTGCCAAGCGCAATCTCGAACTGTGTTTCCCTGAAAAAACCGCTGCCGAGCGCAAGCGTCTGCTCAAGGAAAACTTCGCCTCAACGGGCATCGCGTTTTTCGAAATGGCCATGAGCTGGTGGTGGTCGCGCGAGCGTCTGGCGAAGCTGGCCCATGTCGAAGGCTTGGAGCATTTGAAAAAAGCCCAGCGCGAAGGCAAAGGCGTGATCCTGATGGCTGTTCATTTCACCACACTGGAAATCGGCGCGGCGTTGCTCGGCCAGCAGCACACCATTGATGGTATGTACCGCGAACACAAGAACTCGCTGTTCGATTACATCCAGCGAAATGGTCGCGAGCGGCATAACCTCGACTCATTGGCCGTGGAGCGCGAAGACGTGCGCGGCATGCTCAAATTGCTGCGCGCAGGCCGGGCAATCTGGTACGCACCGGATCAGGACTATGGCGCCAAGCAAAGTATCTTCGTGCCACTGTTCGGGATTCAGGCTGCGACCGTCACCGCCACCAGCAAGTTTGCGCGGTTGGGCAAGGCGCTGGTGGTGCCGTTCACTCAGGAACGTCTGGCGGACGGCAGCGGTTATCGGCTGGTGATTCATGCACCGCTCGAGGGTTTCCCCGGCGAAACCGAAGAGGCCGATTGCCTGCGGATCAACCAATGGATCGAAGGCGTCTTGCGCGAATGTCCGGAGCAATACCTTTGGGCTCATCGCCGCTTCAAGAGCCGTCCGCCGGGTGAGCCGAAGCTGTACGCAAAACGCGGTTGAACCACCGTCCTTATAAGCACCATGGAGTGTTGCGATGAGTCCTGCTGAACCGGTTACAGGGTTGATTCTTTCCGGCGGCGGGGCTCGGGCGGCCTATCAGGTGGGTGTGCTGGCGGCGATTGCCGAGCTGTTGCCGGTCGGCGCGAGCAATCCGTTTCCGGTGATCGTCGGCACCTCGGCCGGCGCAATCAACGCGGTCAGCCTCGCCAGTGGGGCGATGGATTTTCGGGGTGCGATTCAGCGTCTGACAGCCTTCTGGCAGGGCTTTCGCAGTCATCTGGTGCTGCGCAGCGACTGGCCGGGCGTGATCCACCAGGCCAGCCGTTTTGTCAGCCACAGTTTGCTCGGGATTGGCGCTCAGGTGCCGGTGGCCTTGCTCAACAGTTCGCCGCTGCGCGGATTGCTCGACGACAAACTGCAGATGAGCGGGATTGCCGAGGCCATTGCACAGAAGCAGTTGCAGGCGGTTGCGGTGACTGCGTTCGGCTACGAGTCCGGTCAGGCGGTGACCTTTTATCAGGGCGGCGGCACCATCAATGCCTGGTTGCGCCATCGGCGAATCGGCGTCCCCACGCAATTGACCGTCGATCACTTGCTGGCCAGCTCCGCCATTCCGTTGTTGTTCGCGCCAGTGAAAATCGGTGAAGAGTATTTCGGCGACGGCGCGGTTCGTCAGTCGGCACCGATCAGTCCGGCGCTGCACCTGGGCGCCAACCGAGTGCTGGTGGTGGGCGTCAGCGGCAACCCCCGCAGCGTCGACCCGGAACAACCGCTGCAGCGCGTCTACACCGGTCAGCAGCCGAGCCTGGCGCAGATCGGTGGGCACATGCTCAACAGCACGTTCATTGACAGCCTGGAAAGTGACATCGAGTTGCTGCAGCGGCTCAATCAGTTCAGTCATCTGCTGCCCGATGGCACGCCGACGCGCGCGCTGGGTGTGGCGCCGGTAGACGTGCTGGTGATTTCGCCGAGTCAGCCGATCGATGAGATTGCGGCGCGGCATCGGCAGGAATTGCCAGCGGCGCTGCGCCTGTTTCTGCGCGGGCCGGGGGCGACCAAGACGAGCGGGGCGGGGGTGCTGAGTTATCTGCTGTTCGAGGCGGGGTATTGCAGCGAATTGATTGATTTGGGGCGGCGGGATGCGTTGGCTAAGCGCGGGGAGTTGTGCCGCTTTCTCGGGTTGGCGGAGCCTGTGGTTCCAGTTTGAGATTTTTTGTGTTGCGGCCATTCGCGAGCAGGCTCGCTCCCACAGTTGAAATGTATTCCAATGTGGGAGCGAGCCTGCTCCGGGCGGCGTTCCGACGATGGCGTCCTTACAGACGCCGCCGGATCAGAAGTGAATCTTGACCAGGAAGCTGGTTACGCTCTGATCGGTTTTGAAGCCCTGGCTGTCTTCAATACCGTACTTGTTTTTCCAGTAGTCATATTCGACGCCGACGTACAACTGCTTTTCGCCAAGGTTCAGCGCCTTGCCCAAGTCGTACTTGACCTGTGGATTGAAGTGCAGGTTGGCGTGGTATTCGCCTTTTTTGTTGACGTCGTTGTCGACCACCCAGTCCATGAAACCGTCGATCAGGATGTTCGAATCACCCACCGGGATGGTGTAAGACCAGACCGGAGTGACCTGCCAGATATTGTCACCTGGGCGGTCGCCTTCGGTATGACGGTTGTAGAAGTTCAGCTGGAAGTAGTCGAAGCCCGGGATCGCCAGGTCGAAACCGGGACCGATCAAGTAGGACTCGGTATCGTTTTCACCGAACTCGTAGGTCATGGCCAGCAGTACGTCTTTGATCGGGCCGAATTCGAGCTTTTGGTCGAAGATCTTGCCGAACGACAAGCGTGGGCTGATCTCGCCGTAGTAGGTGTTCGAGCCGGCGTAGCTATCGTCCTTGCCGTTGTAGAAAATCTTGTCGACGAACATGAAGTTGTCGCCGTACTTCCAGCCATCGACGTGTTCGAAGGTCACCGTCTGCTGAATGCGCGGATTGACCTGGAAGTCCTTGCCATACAGGTAGGTCAGGCTGTTGTTCTGCCATTGCAGCAAGTCGCCGGCCATGGCCTGGCCCCCGGCCAGCAAAGATCCCGCCAGCATCAGGCTAGTGCACGTACGTTTCATTCGGTTGCTCCCAAAAAGTAGGTGGTTCCACGTTATTTTTCTAAGGTCGGCGCTCTGGTGTGGCGCCTTTTTCTGTAGCTGTAAAAAATCATCCAATCGGTCAGCTTCAGTGCTGTTGGCAAGAGCTGAGCCAAGGCTTTTGAAAAGCCAAAAAACTCCCGTTCGGCGGCTCAAGAGCAGTCGATTGAGAGTGGTTTTGGAGTGCCTTGGTACCGTCCAGCGCCGGGATAAGTTGGCTTGCTGGTCAGGAATTAAATCCGGGCTTTTTTTTAGACCAGATTCGGGCGGCCGCGGAGAATACTGACTCCTTGGCCAGGTCTCAAGTGCCCCGCAACAGCGCACCGACGACAGGTTTGGAGCACGGTTGCGGATCATCTAGAAATGCACCTTCACCAGCAGGCTGGTGGTGTTCTCGTTAGTGTCGAGGTTGGCGTTGTTTTCGATGCCGTATTTGTCTTTCCAGTAGCTGTATTCGACGCCGACGTACACCTGTTTCTCCCGCCAGCCCAAGGCCTTCCCCAGGTCATATTTGATCTGCGGGTTGAAGTGCAGGTTGGCGTGGTAGATGCCCTGTGAGTTCTGGTCGTTATCCACGACCCAGTCGATGTAGCCGTCGATCAACAGGTTCGAGTTGCCCAATGGCAGGGTGTAGGACCAGGCCGGCGTGATCTGCCAGACATCGCCGCCGGGACGCGAGCCTTCGGTCTGGCGATAGTAGAAGTTCAGGGTGAAAAAATTGAAGCCCGGTACCGCGAGGTCGAAACCGGGGCCGATCAGATAGGCCTCGGTGTCGTCTTCGCCATTCTCGTAGGTCATGGCCAGCAACACGTCCTTGATCGGGCCGAATTCGAAACGGCGGTCGAGGATTTTGCCGAAAGACAGGCGCGGACTGAACTCGCCGTAATAGGCGTGAACGCCTTTGTTCCGGTCTTTCTCGCCGTTGTAGTAAGTGCTGTCGACGAACAGGAAGTTGTCGCCGTACTTCCAGCGGTCGGCGTGCTCAAAGGTTATCGTCTGCTGGATCGACGGGTTGACCGCGAAATCCTTGCCGTACAGATAGCTCAGGCTGTTGGTCTGCCACAGCAGTAAATCGCCGGCCATGGCCTGACTGGCGGCCAACAGGCCACCGCCCAACAGCATGTTTGTCTGTGTCCGAATCATCTGTTGCTCCCTCTTGTTTTTATTGTTTGAGGCGCAGGCATCCACTGACCTGTGGGAGCAGGCCAGCTCCCACAGGTTTTGTGGTTTTAGTCAGTTAATGCGGGTGGGCGTGGCAGTCGTTGATGGCCGCGCGCTCGGCGCCGCCGAGGATGTTGAACAGCAGGTTCAGCGACAAAGCACTCAACGTCGCCATGGCAATACCGCTGTGAGTGATGGGACTCATCCACATCGGAAGGTGCGCGAAGAACTCCGGACGCACCACCGGAATCAGCCCCATGCCGATGCTCACCGCCACCAGCAACTGGTTGCGACGGTCACCGATGTCGGCTTCCTGAAGAATCTTGATGCCGGTGGCGGCGACCATGCCGAACATCGCAATCGCCGCGCCACCCAGTACGGCCGGTGGAATCGAGGCAACGAGGAACGCGGCTTTGGGCAACAGGCTCAACACCACCAGCAAACCACCGGCAACGATGGTCACCGAGCGGCAACGCACGCCGGTCATCTGCACCAGGCCGATGTTCTGCGCGAAAGAGGAGTGGGTGAAGGTGTTGAAAAAACCGGCGAAGAACGAGGCGCCGGCATCACACAACAAACCGCGACGGAGCATCCGTGGGCAGACTTCCTGACCGGTGATTTTGCCCAGGGCCAGGAACATCCCGGTGGACTCGACGAAGATGATCACCACCACCAGGCACATGGAAAGGATCGGTGCGAGTTCGAACTTCGGCATGCCGAAATGCAGCGGGGTCATGAATTGCAGCCACGGCGCCTGGGCCATGCCACTCAGGTCGACCATACCGATCAGGCCGCAGAGCACGTAACCCAGGCACATGCCGATCAGCACGGAAATATTCACCCAGAAACCGCGCATGAAGCGGTGGACCAGCAGAATGGTTGCCAGCACCAGCGCAGCGATGGCCAGGTAAATCGGTGAGCCGAATTGAGCAGCGCCAGCACCGCCACCCGCCCAGTTCACGGCAACGGGGAACAGCGATAAACCGATCGAGGTGATGACTGTGCCGGTCACCAGCGGCGGGAAGAAGCGTACGACTTTGGACATGAATGGCGCGATGATCATGCCGAAGAATCCGGCGGCGATGGTTGCACCGAAGATCCCTTGCAGACCGATGCCCGGCATGCCGGCCATGGCGACCATGCTGCCGACGGCGGCGAAACTGGCGCCCATCATCACCGGCATACGGATGCCCATGGGGCCGATTCCCAGCGACTGCACGATGGTAGCGATCCCGGCCACCAGCAGGTCGGCATTGATCAGGAAGGCGATTTCTTCACGAGTCAGGCCAGCGGCCTGTCCGATGATCAGCGGCACCGCGATGGCTCCGCCGTACATCAGCAGAACGTGTTGCAGGCCGACCAGGATCAGTTGCAAAAGGGGTAAACGCTGAATGGCGGGTGCGTCGGGGATGCGCGCTTTGGATAGCTCGGACATGCAACACCTCGGATCTTTTTTATTCTTGTGATTTTTGTATCAGGGGACCGCGTTGCGGCCATTCGCGAGCAGGCTCGCTCCCACACAAGCAATGCAAAACCTGTGGGAGCGAGCCTGCTCGCGAAGCTTTTCAACGGTTAGTTGGTTGGAGCTCCCTGAACAATCCACGCGCCGATCAGGTCACGTTCCTGCTGGGTCATCTGGGTGATGTTGCCCAGTGGCATGATCTGGCTGGTGACGGCTTGCGCCTGGATGCGTGCCGCGTTCTGGCGGATCTGCTCGGGGGTATCGAACATAACGCCGGCCGGTGCAGCACTGAACAGCGGGCTGGTTGGTTTGGCCGAGTGGCAAACCGCGCAACGTTCCTGAATCACACTGTGCACTTTGTCGAAACCGGGGCCGGCGTTGGACGCCTGAGCCGGTGCAGCGGCAGGCGCAGCAGGTTTCGCCGCTTCAGGTTTCACACCGCCACCGAGGGCAGTTTCCGGCAGCGGCTGGTACTCGATGGTGCCAGGTGCCTTGGCCACTTCAGGAGCGCTGGGCATCTGCGCCGGGCCAGTCACGTAAGCCAGGCAGATCATGCCCACAGCCGCAACGGGCAGGGTCCAGGCAAATTTGTGGCTGTCATGACGAGTGTTGAAGTAGTGACGCACCAACACCGCCAGCACCGCGATTCCGGCCAGGATCAGCCAGTTGTATTGGCTGCCGTAGGTGCTCGGAAAGTGGTTGCTGATCATGATGAACAGCACCGGCAAGGTGAAGTAGTTGTTGTGACGCGAACGCAGCAAGCCTTTGGCCGGCAGCGCCGGATCCGGCGTGCGGTTTTCGGCAATCGCGGCCACCAGTGCGCGCTGCGCCGGCATGATGATGCGGAACACGTTGCCGACCATGATGGTGCCGATGATCGCGCCGACGTGCAGGTACGCACCACGACCGCTGAACACTTTGCTGAAGCCGTAAGCGGCGCCAATGATCAGCACGAACAGGATGAAACCGAGCAGGGCAGGGCGTTTACCCAGGGCCGAGTCGCAAAGGAAGGAGTAGACGAACCAGCCGACGAACAACGAGGCAATGCCCAGCGCGACACCTTCAGGGCCGGTCAGGCTGCTGCCTGGTGCCAGCAGGTACAGCGTCGGGTTGGAGTAGAACACCACGCACAGCAGCGCGATCCCCGACATCCAGGTGAAGTAGGCTTCCCATTTGAACCAGTGCAGGTTGTCTGGCATGGTCGGTGGAGCCAGTTTGTATTTTTCCAGGTGATAGATACCGCCGCCGTGGATCGCCCACAAATCGCCCGCCAAGCCACTTTTCGGGTTGACCCGATTGAGGTTGTTTTCCAGCCAGACGAAATAGAACGACGCGCCGATCCAGGCCACGCCAGTAATCATGTGAACCCAGCGCACGCTCAGGTTCAGCCATTCCAACAGATGTGCTTCCACAGTCTTTACCTCTCGCCTGTCACTCTGTTGTCGAGTGATCAGACCTTCTCTTATTGGTGGGGGGCGAGGATCAAACGCTCATCCTCTTTGAAAAAATGCTCATCGCAGTTATTGCCTGTGCCACTGCGATCAACCACCAGGAAGTCATCCCGCTTTTCGATCGTCAGCACCGGATGGTGCCAAACGCCGCGATGGTAATTAATGCCCTGCCTGCCGTTGGTGACGAAGGCGCGGACCAAGCCTGATACAGGTTCATCGCCAAGTGGCGCGACCACGATCAGAAAGGGGTTGCCGAGCAGCGGAATGAAAGCCTGGCTGCCCAGCGGGTGACGCTCCAGCATGCTGACGGTCAGCGGCATGTCCTGCGCGTCGGCGCGGAAGATACTGATGATCGCGTTGTCCTCTGGCGTGGCGGTTTCAACCGTCGCCAGTTTGTGAAAGCGCATGGTCGAACCGTTGTTGATCATGAAGTGATCGCTGCCGTCGGTTTCGATCACGTCACCGAAAGGGGCGAAGGCTTCTTTGGTCAGCGGTTCAATCGTCAATGTGCGCATGCTGGTCTTCTTTTCCGAGTTCTGTGTTGTTGGTTCTATCGCCTTCGCGAGCAAGCCCGCTCCCACATTTGAAATGCGTTCCCATGTGGGAGCGGGCTTGCTCGCGAAAAGCGCGCCGCTTAATTAGCTACCTTGCCCAAAACGCGCAGGCGGCTCACTCCACCATCCGGGAACACGTTCAGGCGGATGTGAGTGATCGGGCCCAGCGCTTTGATCTGCTCGGCGAAGGTGTGTTCGGCGTGCATTTCCAGTTTCTGCGCCGGCAGCAATTCGCGCCAGAACAGCGATTGGGTTTCGATCTGGCTGTCAGTGCCGCCCTTCACGAACGCGCCCTGGATCGAGCAGGTGTCCGGGTAGTTGCCCTTGAAGTGCAGGGTGTCGACGATGACTTTCTCGATCTCGCCGGCATGACCCAGCGCGACGATGACCCAGTCATTGCCTGGCGTGCGACGACGTGCGGTTTCCCAGCCGTCGCCCATGTTGATGCCACGGCCCGGGTTGAGGATGTTGCTCATGCGACCGAAGTGTTCGTCGGAGCAGGCGAGGGCGCGGCCACCGTTCAGGGCTGCTGCCAGGTCAACTTGCTCGTTGTCGCCGACAGCGGACCAGTCGCGGAACGGAACACCGTAAACACGCAGACGGGCCACGCCACCATCGGGGTAGATGTTGAAACGCAGGTGGCTGAACGCTTGGTCGTTGTTGATTTCGTGGTAGTGGTGGCTGTTGCCTTGCAGCTCGACGGCGGACAGTACTTCAGTCCACTGGGTGTTGTCGTCTGGCTCGCCCGAGGCCAGGAAGCACGCTTCCAGGGAGGCCGACGGCGGGAAGTTGCCGGTGAAGAATGAAGTGTCGATGTCCACGCCTTTGATCGAACCCGGTACGCCCAGGCGGATCACCGCGCTGTCGTAGCCTTCGAAGCGCTTGCGGCGCGACTCCCAGCCGTCCATCCACTTGCCGTTGTCATCGAACACGCCCTCCTTCCACACAGCCGGGGTCGGCTGGAACAGGCGGTTGGCATCAGCGAACCAGTCATCGGTGACCGAGATGATTTTGGTGCCCAGGCGGGCGTCGGCCAGGTTGACGAACTTCTCGAAAGGTACGGCGTAAGCTTTCATTCTTCTTGTCTGCCTTTAATTAGTTGGCTTGGGATGCTTGCGAGGCCCTGGGTGCTTTTTGCGTTTGAGAGCACTCGGGCCAGGCTCGCTATAGGGTCAGTAATCGGAACAGGGCAATCTTGTTGATTTCCGCCAGCGCGCATTTGAACTCGGTGTCTTGCGGGTTGTGAATGCGCGTTTCGAACGCCGCGAGGATCTGATGCCGGTTGCTGCCTTTTACCGCCATGATGAAGGGAAACTTGAACTTGGCCTTGTAGGCGTCGTTCAGCTCGGTGAAGCGTTGAAACTCTTCGGCCGTGCATTGGTGAATACCCGCGCCAGACTGTTCTTCAGTGCTGGCTGCGGTCAGCTGGCCCTGGACGGCGGCTTTGCCGGCCAGGTCCGGGTGAGCGACGACCAGCTCAAGCTGGCTTTCGTGATCGGCACTCAACAGGATGTCGCTCATGCGCTGGTGCAGGGTTTCGATCTCGTCGATCGAAGCGTCCTGGCCCAGGTCGAAGGCCTTCTCGGCCACCCATGGCGAATGTTCGTAGATGTCGGCGAAGGCTGCGACAAACGCCTCGCGGCTCAGGGTCGATGGCTTCAGGGTTTGGAACTGGCTCATTTCGAGGCCCCTTGATACGGGTGGGTTTCGTGCCAGTGGCGAGCGATGTCGACGCGACGGCTGAACCACACCTGTTCATGACTTTTAGCGTATTCGATAAAGCGCTTGAGCGAGGCCAGACGCGCCGGACGGCCAATCAGACGGCAGTGCAAGCCGATCGACAGCATCTTCGGTGCTTCGGCGCCTTCGGCATACAGCACGTCGAAGGCGTCTTTGAGGTATTCAAAGAAGTCGTCGCCCTTGTTGAAACCCTGGACCTGGGTGAAGCGCATGTCGTTGGTGTCCAGGGTGTACGGAATCACCAGGTGCGGCTTGCCGGTCGGGTTGTTCGGTTCCCAGTAGGGCAGGTCGTCGTCGTAGGTGTCGCAGTCGTAGAGGAAACCGCCTTCTTCCATCACCAGTCGGCGAGTGTTCGGACCGGTGCGGCCGGTGTACCAGCCCAGTGGGCGCTCGCCGGTGATTTCGGTGAGGACGCGGATCGCTTCGAGCATGTGCTCGCGTTCCTGCGCTTCGTCCATGTACTGATAGTCGATCCAGCGATAGCCGTGGCTGCAGATTTCGTGGCCGGCATCGACCATCGCGCGGATCACGTCCGGGTGGCGCTGGGCGGCCATGGCCACGGCGAAGATGGTCAGCGGAATGTCGAATTCCTTGAACAGTTTCAGAACCCGCCAGACGCCGGCGCGGCTGCCATACTCGTAAAGGGATTCCATGCTCATGTTGCGCGCGCCTTGCAGCGGCTGCGCCGAGACCATTTCCGAAAGGAAGGCTTCGGATTCTTTATCGCCGTGCAGGATATTGCGCTCGCCGCCTTCTTCGTAATTGAGCACGAAGGACAAGGCGATACGGGCATTGCCCGGCCAATGTGGGTGAGGAGGGTTACTGCCGTAACCGATCAGGTCGCGTGGGTAGTCAGCGCTCACTGCAGTCTTCCTTCTTATTCGTTCGACTTGTTCAAGGTCAGATTTGTGAGGCGGCCTGCAGTGTGATGACAGGCTGGCGTCACAGCGATGGGCTGATTGTATACAACTTTATATCCACTTTGTAAGCCTGTTTTTTTGCATTTTTCAAAACTGTCATCTTCACATGTTATTGCAAGAAACCTGCCTGATTGGTCAGCTAATGGATGGAAGGTCCTTTGATCCTATGGTTCGGTGGCAGATTCGTCGGGAATCACTGAATCACGGGTATAGCGGTAAATATGTTGTTTTTATTGTGTACAATTTTTTTGAAAAGTGTCTTAATCAGTCGCTCGCCGCAGCTTTTCGTGCTCCGAATCGGTGCGGTCTCCTTTTCAACTGACTTCGGGAGGCGCGAGGTCTGACTGCTCCATGCAGGCAGGCGCGCAGAATCAATGGGACGTTTGACTACTCACGTTTTAGACGCTGCACACGGTTGCCCGGGCAGCTCGATCAAGGTCGAGTTGTACCGCGTTGAAGGTTCGCAGCTGGAATTGGTCGCCACTGCGATAACCAACAGCGATGGCCGGGTCGATGCACCGCTGCTGCAAGGCGATGACTACCGTTCAGGGGTCTATCAGGTTCAGTTTCATGCGGGCGATTACTACCGCGCCCGTGGCGTTCAGCTGCCAGAACCCGCGTTCCTGGATGTGGTGGTGCTGCGGTTTGGCATCTCTGCAGAGCAGGATCACTACCACGTGCCATTGCTGATTTCGCCGTACAGCTATTCGACCTACAGAGGAAGCTAGGACTTTCCCCCCAGAATCCTGCGCATATAGCTTCTTTGGTCTTTCGCCCGCTCACACTGCGGGCTTTTTTTTGCCTTCAGAAATGGGGTGCATGTGCCGACGCCTTCGCGAGCAGGCTCGCTCCCACAGGAGTACGCATTCCAATGTGGGAGCGAGCTTGCTCGCGATGCTTTTGCTCTTTAGCGGCTCAACAACGACGCCGCGCCCGCACCACTGAACAACCCCGCACTCACCCGGTTAAACCAGCTCTGCCCCTTGCCGCTGCGCAGATACCGCGCCGCACCATGAGCACCCAGCCCATAAGCCAACTTGCACAGCAAATCCAGCACGGTCCAGGTCGCAATCATCACCAGCAACTGCGGCAGGAACGGTTGCTCGGCACTGAGGAACTGCGGGAGGAAAGCGGCGAAGAACAGAATGTCTTTCGGGTTGCTGGCGCCCAACATGAACGCGCGCCCGAACAGTGCGCGAAAGCGTGGAACCGGCGCAGCCTGGGGCACTTCAGCGCCGTGGGAGGGCTGACGCGATTGCTGCCAGCTCTGCCAGGCCAGGTAGAACAGGTACAGCGCACCGACGATCTTCAAGGCGCTGAACAGCTGTTCCGACGCCAGCAGCAAGGCGCCCAAACCCAGCGCCGACGCACTGAGCAAGCAGATCGACGCAATCACGCCACCCAGAAACGCCGGGTAAGAACGGCGCAAACCGTAATTCAGACTGTTGCTGATCATCAGCAAAGACAGTGGCCCCGGGATCAGGATTACCACCAGCGCAGCGCCGCTGAACAGCAGCCAGGTTTCCAGACTCATCACTTTCCTCCATTTGCACAAAAGCCTCACCCGACGGGGTGAGGCTGTTTTGAAACACCGTTTTTGAAACGTAGACGGCTTACAAGAAAATGAACTTGGCGATGAAGATCGCGCAGAGCACCCACAGACTGATGGAAATTTCCTTGTGCTTACCGGTGCAGGCCTTCAGTACCACGTAAGTGATAAAGCCCAGCGCGATGCCGTCGGCGACCGAGAAGGTCAGGGGCATCATGATCGCGGTAACGATCGCCGGAATGCTGTCGGTCGCTTCGTCCCATTCGATGTGCGCCATGCCGCCCATCATCAGCATCGCCACATAAATCAGCGCACCGGCGGTTGCGTAAGCGGGGATCATGCCAGCCAGCGGTGCGAAAAACATTGCGGCAATAAATAGCACACCTACGGTCACTGCGGTAAGACCAGTCCGACCACCAGCGGCTACACCCGCGGCACTTTCCACGTAGCTGGTGACCGGCGGAACACCGACCATCGCACCGAATACGCTGGAAGCACTGTCGGCTTTCAGGGCGCGGGAGAGGTTTTCGATCTTGCCATCCGCGTTCACCAGGCCGGCGCGCTGAGCGACGCCCATCAAGGTGCCGGCGGTGTCGAACATGTGCACGAAGAGGAAGGCCAGCACCACGCTGATCATGCTGACGTTGAACACGCCCGCGATGTTCATGGCCATCCAGGTCGGCGCCAGGCTCGGCGGGGCGGACATGAGGCCCTCGTAGTGCACCAGGCCCAGGCCCCAACCCGCCAGGGTGACGGTGATGATGCTGATGAGGATCGCGCCGAACACTTTGTGATAGCTGAGTACGGCGATCATCAGGAAGCAGATGGCGGCCAGCAGCGGACCAGGTTCGCGCAGGGAGCCGAGCTTGATCAGGGTGGCCGGGCTGTCGACCACGATGCCCGCGGTTTTCAAGCCGATCAGCCCCAAAAACAGGCCCACACCGGCGCCCATGGCAAAGCGCAAACTGACCGGGATGCTATTGAGCAGCCATTCGCGGATCCGCGAAAAGGTCAGGAACATGAACAACACACCGGAAACAAACACCGCGCCAAGGGCGGTTTCCCAGTTGTAGCCCATGGTGCCGACCACGGTGTAAGTGAAGAAAGCGTTCAAGCCCATGCCCGGCGCCAGGCCAACCGGCCAGTTGGCGTACAGGCCCATCAGCAAGCAACCCAGCGCGGCGGCGATGCAGGTGGCGACGAACGCGGCCCCGTGATCGATCCCGGCGTCGGCCATGATGTTGGGGTTGACGAAGATGATGTAGGCCATGGTGATAAAGGTTGTCAGACCGGCAATCAACTCGGTCTTCACCGTGGTGCCATGCAAGCTGAGTTTGAAGATGCGCTCCAGCCAGCCATTGCGTAATGGCGGCGAGAGTTCCAGCGTAGGGGCTTCGGATTTGCGGCTTTCCACAGCGAATACTCCTCAAGAGTTTTATTGTTATTTCCAGGGCCGGACCCATGAGGGTGGCAGCGACCCTTTGAGGTACTTGCGATTTGTTGACCGCTTGGTCAGGAACTCGCACGAAGTGGATTATGCTTTTGTATACAAATAAAGCAAATAATGTTTTTGATTTTGTAGACGAAAAGTTTGTTGATCGGGATATATCGGCTATAGACGATCGGTTACTCGGTTGGCGCTTGGGATTTTCCTAAAGCCAGATTCACCGCCAGCCACCCATTCACCGCAGTCTCACCTGCCTCGGCAAACACCCGCTCCAGCAATTTCACCTGCTCACGGCGCAATGACTGCTCGAAACGCGCGCCATCGTCGGTCAGCTCCAGCAACCGCTTACGCTTATCGGTCTGGGACGCGACACTGTTCACCAAATGCATTTCCACCAATTGACGCAGCGGAATGTTCAGCGCCTGCTTCGTTACCCCGAGCAGCGCCAGCAACTCCTTGACGCTCAAGTTCGGGTAGCGCGCGATGAAAAACACAATGCGTTGATGCACCCGGCTCAAGCCACGACGCTCGAGCATTTCGTCGGCTTTCGCGGTGAACGCCTGATAACCGAAGAAAAACGCTTCCATCGCTTGTTGCTGAGTCGCGGGGTTTTTAAGGTCAAGCATATTGACGTATCCGTCCGGTCTGTCGTAATTTCGGTCAATCAGTTTGACTCATTTTTCTCAGGCCTCGCTACCGGTGACCCCATGGCATTTTCCGAACGTGTCTCGCGCCTTAAAAGTTCTTTGATCCGTGAAATTCTCGCCGCCGCCCAACGCCCGGAAGTGATGTCGTTCGCCGGCGGCTTGCCCGCCGAAGCCATGCTGCCAAAAGTCGAGTGGGCCGATATGCCGTTGTCCATGGGCCAATACGGCATGAGCGAAGGTGAGCCGGCGCTGCGTGAAGCGCTGGCAGCAGAGGCGCGGGCGCTGGGCGTACCCTGCGAGGCGAGTCAGGTGTTGGTGGTCAGCGGCTCCCAGCAAACCCTCGATCTGGCGGCCAAGCTGTACATCGACCAAGGCACCGAGATTTTGCTCGAAGCGCCGACTTATCTGGCGGCGTTGCAGATTTTTCAGCTGTTCGGCGCCGACTGCATCACTGTCCCGCTGGAGGCTGATGGCCCGAACCTGGCGCAACTGCGTACTCGTCTGGAAAAACACCGTCCGGCGTTCATCTACCTGGTCCCGACTTTTCAGAATCCTTCAGCCGTGCGCTACAGCGAAGCCAAGCGCGATGCCGTGGCAGCCTTGCTGGATGAGTTCGGCGTGACCTTGATCGAAGACGAGCCTTACCGCGAGCTGACGTTTGATGGCGGCAGCGCCACACCGATTGTCAGTCGCTTGAAAAAGGCCAGCTGGATCTACACCGGCACCGTGTCGAAAACCCTGTTGCCCGGATTGCGAGTCGGCTATCTGATCGCCAGTCCGGATCTCTTTCCGCACTTGCTGAAACTCAAGCAATCGGCCGACCTGCACACTAATCGCGTGGGCCAGTGGCAAGCGCTGCAGTGGATCGGCACCGACAAATTCCAGCATCACTTAAGCGAGCTGAGGGACTTCTACCGGGTTCGTCGGGACGCGTTCCAGTCAGCCCTGGAAACGCATTTTGCTGATTTGGCGGACTGGAACGTGCCGCAGGGCGGGCTGTTTTTCTGGCTGACTCTCAAGCAGCCGCTGGACACGCGTACGTTGCTCAAGGCCGCACTGGCAGCGGATGTGGCGTTCATGCCGGGCGAGCCGTTCTTCCCCGAACCGGACAGCAATCCGGGGCATTTGCGCTTGAACTTCAGCCACATCGACCCGGCACGGCTGGACGAAGGGCTCAAGCGGCTGGCAGCGGTGCTGCGTCAGGCTCAGGCAGCGCAAGCAGCTTGAAGCTGCAGGTAGGAGAGGGTGCAAAAACAAATAAACCGGCCAATGGGCCGGTTTATTTTTATCCGAAATCTGTACGGCTTCAGGCGGCGGCAAACCGCTTGTCCAGATAATCGATGATCACCTTGGACTCATACATCCAGGTCGTCTGGCCATTCTCTTCGATGCGCAGGCACGGCACCTTGATCTTGCCGCCCTGTTCCAGCAGGGCCTGACGATCCTGTTCATTGTTCTTCGCATCGCGCAACGCCACTGGCACGTTCAAGCGGCGCAGGGTACGGCGGGTTTTCACGCAGAACGGGCAGGCGTGGAACTGATACAGGGTCAGGTCCTTGGCCGCTGTGTTGATCTGAGCCTGAACCTCGGCAGGGCGCTGTTTTTTGCCCGGACGGGTAATGAAGTCGATGAAGATGATCAGTTGGCCAAGGCCGACACGAAGCGCTTTAACGAACACGGTATAAGCCTCACAGGGGCAAACAGAAGGCGCGCAGCTTACCTGATTTTTCACCGGCGAAAAAAAACCGGCGATGAATGCCGGTTTTCTTCTGCTGCGAATTACTTGATCAGGCTGAGAAACTCGCTGCGGGTGGCCGCGTTTTCGCGGAACTCACCCAGCATCACCGACGTGATCATCGACGAATTCTGTTTCTCCACACCGCGCATCATCATGCACATGTGCTTGGCCTCGATCACCACAGCAACGCCCAGGGCGCCGGTGACTTGCTGGACCGCATCGGCGATCTGGCGGCTGAGATTTTCCTGGATCTGCAGGCGGCGGGCGTACATATCGACGATCCGCGCGACTTTCGACAGGCCCAATACCTTGCCGCTCGGGATGTAGGCGACGTGAGCCTTGCCGATAAACGGCAACAGGTGGTGTTCGCACAACGAGTAGAGCTCGATGTCCTTCACCAGCACCATTTCGCTGTTGTCGGAGCTGAACAAGGCACCGTTGGTGACCTCTTCCAGTGTCTGTTCATAACCGCGGCAGAGGTACTGCATGGCTTTGGCGGCACGTTTTGGCGTGTCGAGCAGGCCCTCGCGGGAGACGTCCTCGCCCAATTGGCCGAGAATCGCGGTGTAGTTCTGTTCCAGTGTCACAGAGGCTGATTCCATACGGGTTTCAGAGGGGTACTGTTTCTGTCTGTACCAATTGTGTACCAATCAAGCTCTTTTCAATCTTCCCGGGCTCACCCCAGTCGGTGCTGGTGTTGATCCATCGGGTGCAGGTCGATAGCAATATCTGAACGCTATGACCGAGCTGAGTGGCAATAATCGCAGGGTTCATCCCCGACATGGGGCACATGGTAGCGTATGTGTGCCGGCAGTTGTATTGCCGGCGGGCGCGAATCCCCAAATCGGTCATTTCGGGTTTGCGCATCCCGCTACACCCTGGCGCCAAGGTGCAGCAGTGATGCTTCCCTGAAGCCTGTCTTGCTCATCAGACCGAACAGGTCGTATCAGGCGTGAGTGATCGACAGATCGCTGATGATGCAGACAGAACCGTCTAGCGGATCGGTAGTGTCGGAGTAATCGATCTGGTTGTACACGCCACCGTGGAAGGCGAGGGTTTTCGTGTCCCAGGTGTTGTCGAGGCGCATGATCGCGGAAGTGGATTTAACCCCGTTACAGCTAGCCGATACAGAGACGGCGCCGCTCGAATTGGCGTGAATGTTGATTTTGAAAAGTGCACCGAGCGGCACGTTCTCCAAAATCGTCGAGTTGACCGGATCGTCCTGGAGGTAACTGGTTCGGAACCCCATGGTGATTTTTCCTTTGTTCCAGAACACCTTTACCGGAGGTCGCTCTGAATCCTTCACATGGATCTGGCCGATCACGACTTTCTGTAGCGAGTTGACCTTCGTCAGTCGCATTTCTTGTCGGCTCCAGTGGTCCGCTGCGCTGGAGAACAGCCAGTAACCTGGCTCCTTCCACTCGCAGCGAGTTCGTAGCGTGCTCTTGCTCGAGGCTCCAAGTGTCGGCGCCGTCATCTGCAGCGAGCCATCGTCAAGCATTGAGATGACGTCGGGGCATTCGAGAAGTGCGCGCCAGCCGATGAGCTCAAGCGCAATCGGGTTGGTGTCGGAGATTGGAAGCGGGGTAGCGATGGTGAAATTGCTGATGTCTACAGTCATGGTTTTTGCCTCAGTCCATTGATGTCGCTTTTTGCTCTGGTGAGCCTTGCGTTTGATGCAGGCCTACATCCCACTGCCCACTCAGTGAATGGGCAGAAGTGATGCCTGGCAGCTTCCGATCGATTTCCCGTTGGCTCGGATACAAATATGGGTGTTCCCATATTTTGTGTCAATGGGTATTCCCATATTTTATTCCGTACCTATATTCCAGGTACAAAAAAACCCGCGCTTGGCGGGCTTCTCTTGGATGGGCGTCTTGTCCTGAATAAGGTTTACACGTTATGGCACTAAACGCTCACGAATCACCGCAACTCAGTTCACCGCGAATACATCGCCCACCAAAAGACATGACCCAGGATCGCAAGCTGCTGCTCCTGGATCTCGGCGAAGGTGTAGTCCTCGTCCGGATGCTCGTCACGGTTGAAGCTGCGGAGGCGGATGCCACTGGGCAGTCGGTAGACCTGTTTCACGCGGAGCTGGCCGTTGTGGTTGATCGCGTACATGTCGCCGTCGACGATGTCGCCCAGCGAGTTCTTTCCGACGTTCATGCCAACGGTAGCGCCGTCGCGCAGTACCGGGAGCATGCTGTTTCCGCTCACCACCACGCACTTGGCGTTGTTGAACTGCACGTTGTTGTGACGCAGGTCTTTCTTGAAGAAACGCAGCCGGGCGCTGTCGTTTTCTGCGATCACGAAACGGCCTGAGCCGGCCGCCAGTTCAACTTCACGCAGGAAGGGGACATAAACCTCGTCGTCATCCAGGGGCGTGCTGTCGTCCCAAGGCTGGATGTCTGACATTGAAACGCTTGGAGGGGGGCGATTCAACGGAACAGCATCGGACACCCCTTTAAGCATGTCACCGACACCTTCAGCCAGCCACATCGGTGAAACGCCACACACTGAAGCGATCTGGGCAGCAAAGGCTGTTGCCTTCGATTTCCCGCGCTCGAGGTCGGAGATTGAGGTTTGCGTCAGGCCTGCGCGTTCGGCAAGCTCGGTCTGATTGAGCTTGGCGTGTTGGCGGGCTGCTTTGAGTCGTTCTTTAAATTCCATCTGCGAAGTATTACGGGAGCTCCCATATCATTGCAAATCGTTATCCCGATAATTTGTCAGGCGACCGCTTTACTCGTCGCGACCTTCCATCATGGTTCGTTTGAGCATCACATAAACCGCTCCGGCGCCGCCGTGTTTCGCTTGGCACGAGGTGAAGCCGAGCACTTGTGAATGTTGGCGCAGCCAGGTGTTGACGTGGCTTTTGATCATCGGCCGCTTGCCGTCCAGACGCACGGCCTTGCCGTGGGTGACGCGTACGCAGCGGATTTCGAATTTGGTCGCTTCGGCCAGAAACGCCCAGAGGGTTTCCCGAGCCTTTTCCACGTTCATGCCATGGAGGTCGAGGCTGCCTTCGAACGGAATCTGTCCGATCTTGAGCTTGCGCATCTGGCTTTCCTGAACACCGTCACGCGCCCACATCAGCTCGTCTTCCGGGCCAACATCGATAACGAACTGATCGGACAGCCCGTCAACGGTGGTGGCATCGGTGCGTACGGTGGCGGCTTGTCGCAACTTGGCGATTTGTGCGCGGTCAGCCTTGGGTTTGCCGGTTTCGGCGCGATCGTGTTTGATCGGCTTGACGCCTTGGATCGCGCTTTTGAACAGGGAAAAATCGTCGTCTTGCATGTCAGCCTCCGCGAAGGGCGGCCAGTTTACCCAACTCGAGGCGAATGGGGCGCGAGAAAACACGCAGCACTCGGCTCAGTCGTGCTTTTTCATCAAATGCGGGGAGATGTTCAGTTCTTGCGACTGCCGCGAGCGGCGACGGCAGCGGCGCCACAGCCACACGCCGAGGTACAGCACGAACAGGCCAATCGCCAGAATCACTGCCGAACCGACCCGGTTGGTATTTAACTCGCCCAGGGCGGGCGCGTGGCCAAGCAGGCTGGCTATGCCTGCCATCGCCAGCAACACACCGCTCATCGACAGCAAGGCAGCAAATGCCGCGCCGATTCGAAAACGCCAGTTGCGTTGGCCTTTGGGCCGCAAGCGGCGAGCGTCAAAACCATCGGATAACTTCATTCCGACCTTCCTCAATGGGTATCGGCCCTTCGACCGGGAGTTGACCGGGATGTTCCTGAGGCTAAGACAATTACAGCAAATGATAGGTTTTTGCGGATGAGCGGCGGCATGGACCGCTCATCGAGCGTCAATCAGATCAGTTCGTGAGTCAGCGCGAGGGTGGCGAAGTTGTCCGCCATGATCGCCATTTCGGTCTGCTGAACGTGGTCTGCGCTCAATACGCCGCCCTTGTAAGGCAGGTCGCGAGTGGCGCAGGCGTCTTCCACCAGCGTGCAACGAAAGCCCAGGTTCTTCGCGGCGCGCACCGTGGTGCTGACGCTGGAGTGGCTCATGAAACCGCACACGATCAGGTCCAGCGAGCCGAGATTCTGCAGGCGTTCCAGCAGTTCGGTGCCGTGGAACGCACTCGGTAGCAATTTACCGATGATGGTTTCGTCGCCCTGTGGTTCCAGGCCCGGGATGAACTCACCGCGCTCACCTTGTGGATCGAACAGCCCACCAACGGTGCCGAGGTGGCGGACATGGACGATCGGCCGGCCGGCTGCACGGGCAGCGGCCACCAGTTGCTTGATGTTCGCGACGGCAGCATCCATGCCGATCAGGGCCAACGGGCCGCTGAGGTATTCTTTCTGGGCATCGATGATGACAAGGGTCGCATGGCTCAGAACGGCTGCTGCATAACCGCGGCCGCTGAGTTGAAACATCGTTTTTGGAACGGACATTCTGGGGCTCCTTCGAGTGGGGCTTTTGCGACATTGTCCTCTGGCTGAGCGCTTCTGTGAATCGCTACCATCGTAGGCGCCGTCTTTGCTGGCTCGCAGCCTTGTCAATAGGCTCGTTTTGTTCAATAGCCGGCCGAAAAAATAGAATAGTCCTACATTTGCGCCGGTAGTTTTCCCGCGTCGTCGAGACGCGTTTTGGCTGTTAGAATCGCCAGTCGTTTTTTTTGGAGTTTGCCCCGTGATCACTTCCCGACTTCGTACCCTGCGCGACCATATCCGTTGGGCCGTCAGCCGCTTCCATGGGGAGGATCTGTTTTTCGGCCATGGGACCGACAACGCCTGGGACGAAGCGCGTCAGTTGGTGTTGGGTGCCTTGCACTTGCCGTGGGAAATCGCCGACAGCTATCTCGACTGCAATCTTGAAGAAGACGAGCTGGTCAAGCTGCAACGCATGCTCAAGCGCCGTATCGAAGAACGCATTCCTACCGCCTACCTGTTGGGTGAAGCATGGTTTTGCAGCATGTCGTTCATTGTCGATGAGCGCGTATTGATCCCGCGTTCGCCGATTGGCGAACTGATCGAAAAACGTTTCGCGCCGTGGCTGGGTACCGCACCTGCGCGGATTCTCGACCTGTGCACCGGTTCCGGCTGCATCGGTATCGCCTGTGCCTACGAGTTCCAGAACGCCGAAGTGGTGCTGGCCGACCTGTCGTTCGAAGCGCTGGAAGTGGCCAACCAGAACATCGAGCGCCATGGCGTCGATGAGCGGGTGTACACGGTTCAGGGCGATGGTTTCGATGGTTTGCCGGGTCAGCGTTTCGACCTGATCGTGTCAAACCCGCCTTACGTCGATGCGGAAGATTTCGCCGACATGCCGGACGAATACCAGCACGAACCGGAGCTGGGCCTGGCCTGCGGTGATGATGGTTTGAACCTGGTGCGTCGCATGCTCGCCGAAGCGGCGGATCACCTGACCGAGAAGGGCTTGCTGATTGTCGAAGTGGGCAACAGCCAGGTTCACGTTGAGGCCTTGTACCCGGAAGTCGACTTCGCCTGGCTTGATTTCGAGCGCGGTGGGCATGGCGTGTTCATGCTGACGGCGGAACAGTGCCGCAACCATCAGGCGCTATTCGCTTCCCGAGTTTAACCCGTAACAATCGTTCCCACGCGGAGCGTGGGAACGATCAGGTCTGCGCGATCACCGGTGCGTGGCAATCCAGATCAACAACCCCGCCTGAAAAACCGCAAATGCCACCAGACAGGTAATGGTAAAGCGCAGTCCGGCGTCTTCGCGCTTGTACTTGCTGACCTTTTCTTCGTGTTTCTTGAGTTTGACTTCCTGCTCGGCGAGATTTTGCTCGGCTTGCTGGAGCATCTGCGCCGCCTCAAGAATTTCCACGACCTGCAGTTTTTCCGTACTCCAGTCACCCAACAGGTCGCCGACCTGCACTTCTTTGACGCTGCCCTTCAAATGCTGGGCGTCGGCGTAGATCACGTCGAAACCATGCATCCGCAAAAAGTGATCGCGGCGCAGGCGAGTGTCTTCGTTCAGCGCATCCTTGTTGTTCAGGTCTGTGCCATCGACGGTGTAGCCGGGCCATCTCTTTTTCGCCCAGGTAATGCCCTGAGCGGCCATGTAGCGACCGATGCCGCGGTTCATCGGTTCGATCTGCAAGCCGCTGTCAGGCCCGAAATGCACGCGCTTGGTGGCGTGATCGACCCACACGTCCAGATGATTCTGTTCTTTGCGCACGCGCTGGCCGGGCAGCGAAATGCTCATGCGCATCAGGCTGTGTTCCTTGTTGTTGCGCTCGGCGTAACCGAATTCAACAAAGCGCAGCGGCCGTCCACCGGTGTTGCGGTCGGTTTGCAATGGCGCCAGACGGAGCATCTTGTGGTGCTCGGCGTGGACGTCCGCCCACGGCAGTTCGACCACTGGTGGTGCGTCTTTTTCAGCAGTGGTGTCGGGTGAAGTCTGGGTATCAGTCATAACGGCGAGATCCTGTCCAAGCTCTGCTTGCCGCCAGTCATAGCGCTGGCGACAAAGGCTTATCGGCCGTTTTTTTCAGGACTGGAGGGTTAGGGGGCGTTCTCAACCAGTTTTCACGCCCCTAACACCGCTTAACTGGTGCGAAGTCCGTCAATAAACCCGAGGATTCGCGTGCCGAGTTCGGCCGCCAGCGGCAATTGCGGATCCTTATAAGAGGCCAATTGCCGTTTTACATCGTTGGGCACGATGCGCATCACGTGGTTCATGCCCTCGATCAGCGCCAGTTCGGCGTCCGGTTTGGCGGCCTTCAACAGCCTGGCGTCACCGACGCCGACCTGGATGTCGTTGCTGCCCTGGATGATCAGCGCCGGCATCTTCAACTTGGCGAACGCCGCCGCCGGGTCCTGGCGGAACAATGAAATCAGATACGGCTGCACGCTCGGGCGGAAAATCACCTGCAACTGCGGCGGCACGTTGTCGTCGGTGTGGCCGGCCTTGAGGCTGTCGAGCAATTCATTGCTGCGCAGCATCAGTGCTGGCGGCAGGCGATTGCTCAATTGCTGGCGTAGCACCTGATCGATCGGCCGGGCGCTGCCGGACATGGAGATGACCGCGGTGGCGTCCAGGCTCGGCGCCGCGAGGCTGGCGATCAAGGCGCCTTCGCTGTGGCCCAGCAGGATCAACTGGCCAAAGCGCGGGTCGGTTTTGAGTTTCTGACCCCAGGCCTCGGCGTCGGCCACATAGGCTTCCACCGACAGATTGCGTTCGTCCGGGGTCGCCGCAAGGCTCGCCGCCACGCCGCGTTTGTCATAACGCACGCTGGCGATGTTGTGTTTGGCCAGGACCCAAGCGAGACGCTTGAGGCTGTCGTTGCGTCCGCCGTCGGGGTTGTTTCCGTCACGATCCGTAGGACCGGAGCCGGAAATGATCAGGACAACCGGTACCGGCGTGTCGGACTTGGGCAGCAATAACGAGCCGAAAAGCTCACCGGTGCCGGTGTCCAATGTGATCGGGCGTTGCAGGACAGTGGCCTGTACAAAGCCGGTAAAGAGGGTAAGGCTCAAGGCTATAACTCGCAGCATCATCACGCCATCATGAACAAGGTGCCGGTTGGACTCGCAGGCACCCATAAGGTTCGAGGATGAACTAGTTGGGTAGCCTGCGTATACTGGCGCGCATTACGTATTTGGTTCGAATTCACGGAGCGTCCTGCATGTCCGGCAATACCTACGGCAAGCTGTTCACTGTCACCACCGCGGGCGAAAGCCATGGCCCGGCGTTGGTCGCCATTGTCGACGGCTGCCCGCCGGGCCTGGAGATCTCTCTGGAGGATCTGCAGCGTGACCTGGATCGCCGCAAACCCGGCACCAGCCGCCACACCACCCAGCGCCAGGAAGCCGACGAAGTCGAAATCCTCTCCGGCGTGTTCGAAGGGCGCACCACCGGTTGCCCCATCGGCCTGTTGATCCGCAACACCGACCAGAAGTCCAAGGATTACTCGGCGATCAAGGACCTGTTCCGCCCGGCCCACGCCGACTACACCTATCACCACAAATACGGCGAGCGCGATTACCGTGGCGGCGGTCGCAGCTCGGCCCGTGAAACGGCCATGCGCGTGGCCGCCGGGGCGATTGCGAAAAAATACCTGGCCACTCAGGGCATCGTCATTCGTGGCTACATGAGCCAGCTCGGCCCGATCGAAATCCCGTTCAAGACCTGGGATTCGGTGGAAGAGAACGCTTTCTTCAGCCCTGATCCGGACAAGGTCCCGGAGCTGGAAGCCTATATGGACCAGTTGCGTCGCGACCAGGATTCGGTCGGCGCGAAGATCACCGTAGTCGCTGAAGGCGTAATGCCTGGCCTTGGCGAGCCGATCTTCGACCGTCTCGATGCCGAACTCGCTCACGCGCTGATGAGCATCAACGCGGTCAAAGGCGTGGAAATCGGCGCCGGTTTCGCCAGCGTTGCCCAGCGCGGCACCGAGCACCGCGATGAAATGACCCCGCAAGGTTTCCTCAGCAACAACGCGGGCGGCATTTTGGGTGGCATTTCGTCGGGTCAGCCGATCGTCGCGCACCTGGCACTCAAGCCAACCTCGAGCATCACCACGCCGGGTCGTTCCATCGACATCCATGGCAACCCGGTGGAAGTCGTCACCAAGGGTCGCCACGACCCGTGCGTCGGCATCCGCGCCACACCAATCGCCGAAGCGATGATGGCCATCGTGCTGATGGATCACCTGTTGCGTCACCGCGGGCAGAACCTGGACGTGCGCGTGAGCACGCCGGTGCTGGGTCAGCTTTAATGGCTGACCTCAGAGCCGCTGCGGTCTGATGACGGCAGCGGCGCTCCCGTACTGGCGGCTCTCCAGTTTCTATCTGTTCTATTTCGCCTTGCTCGGTTCGACAGCGCCGTTTCTGGCGCTGTACTTCGATCACCTGGGCTTTTCCAGCGCGCGCATCGGCGAGCTGGTGGCGATCCCGATGCTGATGCGCTGCGTGGCGCCGAACATCTGGGGCTGGCTCGGTGATTACACCGGTCGACGCCTGGCCATCGTGCGTTTTGGCGCGGTGTGCACGCTGCTGACGTTTTCGCTGATCTTCGTCAGCAAGACCTATGCTTGGCTGGCGATGGTCATGGCCTTGCACGCGTTTTTCTGGCACGCGGTGTTGCCGCAGTTCGAAGTCATCACGTTGGCGCATTTGCAGGGCCAGACTAACCGTTACAGTCAGATCCGCCTGTGGGGCTCCATCGGTTTTATCATCACCGTGGTTGCGCTTGGCCGGCTGTTCGAATGGTTGAGCCTGGATATTTATCCGGTGGCGTTGGTGCTGATCATGGCCGGGATCGTGGTCAGCAGTTTGTGGGTGCCGAACGCCCAACCGGCTCAGGGCAATCGAATTGCGGGAGATGGGTTTCTCAAGCAATTGCGCAATCCCGGGGTGCTGGCGTTTTACGGTTGCGTGGCGCTGATGCAGATGAGCCACGGTCCTTATTACACCTTTCTGACCTTGCACCTGGAACGACTCGGGTACAGCCGTGGGTTGATCGGCGTGCTCTGGGCGGTCGGTGTGGTCGCCGAAGTCTTGATGTTTCTGGCCATGAGCAAGATCCTCGCGCGTTTCTCCGTGCGACGGGTGCTGCTGGCGAGTTTTCTGCTGGCAGCGTTGCGTTGGTTGTTGCTCGGTTCGTTCGCTGAGTTCCTTTGGGTGCTGTTGTTTGCCCAGGTGCTGCACGCGGCGACATTCGGCAGCTTTCACGCGGCTGCCATCCAGTTCGTGCAACGTAGCTTCGGCGCACGCCAACAAGGGCAGGGCCAGGCGTTGTATGCCGCACTGGCCGGCACTGGCGGCGCACTGGGCGCGTTGTATTCCGGCTACAGCTGGAATGCCCTCGGTCCCGCATTGACCTTTAGTATTGCCAGCCTCGCAGCCTTCGCGGCAGCCGTTATCATTGCCACACGTATGCAAGAGGACAGGCCATGAGCCTTACCCGTGAGCACCTCGCCCAGGAAATCATCGATGCCGGGCGTTTTCTGTATGGCCGCGGCTGGTCGCCGGCCACCAGCAGCAACTACTCGACGCGCCTGTCGCCGACTGAAGCGCTGCTGACGGTGTCCGGCAAGCATAAAGGCCAACTCGGCGTCGACGATGTGCTGGCTACCGATCTGTCCGGCAACAGCCTGGAACCGGGTAAAAAACCGTCCGCCGAAACCCTGTTGCACACCCAGCTCTACAACTGGCGCCCGGAGATCGGCGCGGTGCTGCACACGCATTCAGTGAGCGCCACGGTGCTGTCGCGCCTGACGCCGCAAGATTTCATCGAGTTCGAAGACTACGAACTGCAAAAAGCCTTCAGTGGTGTGTCGACCCACGAATCCCGGGTGCGTGTGCCGATTTTCGACAACGATCAGGACATTGCGCGCCTCGCCGCCAAGGTGCAGCCTTGGCTGGACGCCCATCCTGATTGCGTCGGCTATCTGATCCGCGGCCACGGTCTCTACACCTGGGGCGCGCGCATGAGCGATGCACTGCGGCAGATCGAGGCCTTTGAATTTTTGTTCGAGTGCGAGTTGAAGATGCGCTCGGTCTCGAACCATAAAGCATGAACCGTTAAGGAGTTGCCCTGATGAGCAGCCTGTCCGTTTACCACGTCTCAAGCCCTGATTTGCCAAACAAGGTGCTGACGCATTTCGAAGACATCGCCTCGACCCTGGCCGAGCAGGGCGTGCGTTTCGACCGCTGGCAAGCCGCGGCGAAAATCCAGCCCGGCGCCAGCCAGGAAGAAGTGATCGCCGCGTATCAGGAGCAAATCGACAAACTGATGACTGAACGCGGTTACATCACCGTCGATGTCATCAGCCTGAACAGCGATCACCCGCAAAAAGCCGAATTGCGCGCCAAGTTTCTCGACGAACATCGCCATGGCGAAGACGAAGTACGATTTTTCGTTGCCGGCCGTGGCCTGTTCACCCTGCACATCGACGATTATGTCTATGCCGTGCTGTGCGAGAAAAACGACCTGATCTCGGTGCCGGCCGGCACCCCGCACTGGTTCGACATGGGCGAGCATCCGCATTTCGTCGCGATTCGTCTGTTCAACAACCCTGAAGGCTGGGTGGCCAATTTCACCGGCGACGACATCGCCAGTCGCTTCCCGTGTCTTGAGGACTGAGGCGATGCCGATCAAAGCGATTCTCACCGACATCGAAGGCACTACGAGCGCGGTGAGTTTTGTGTTCGACGTGCTGTTTCCCTACGCCGCCAAACACTTTCCGGATTTTGTTCGCCAGCACGCCGCGCGTGCGGAGGTTGCCGAGCAACTGGACGCCGTTTGCCGGGATGCCAACGAGCCGAACGCCGACGTCGAGCGGGTGATCGACATTCTTCTGCACTGGATCGCCGAAGACCGCAAAGCCACGCCGCTGAAAGCGTTGCAAGGCATGGTCTGGGAACAGGGCTATCAGGCCGGAGAGTTGAAAGGCCACGTTTACCCGGACGCCGTTGAAGCGCTCAAACACTGGCATCAGGACGGCTTCAAACTGTTTGTTTATTCGTCCGGTTCGATTCAGGCGCAAAAGCTGATCTTTGGCTGCTCGGAGGCGGGGGATCTGTCACCACTGTTCAGTGGCTATTTCGACACCACCTCGGGGCCCAAGCGTGAAGCGCAGTCCTACGAGCGCATTACCCAGGCCATTGGCCTGGACGCTTCGCAGATCCTGTTTCTGTCCGACATCGTCGAGGAACTGGACGCGGCGCACACGGCGGGAATGGCTACGTGCGGGCTGGCCCGAGAGGGCGGGGAGTTGGCGGGGCATGTGACCGTCGACAGTTTTGCGCGGATCAACCCTTCGACGTTTTAAGGCATATAACACATACCTGTGGGAGCGAGCTTGCTCGCGATAGCGGTCTGTCAGTCAACTCAAGTGTTGAATGTTCAGCCGCCATCGCGAGCAAGCTCGCTCCCACAGTGTTTTAGGGGTTTAAACCGAGTGATACGTCGGCAGGGCAAACCGCTGCTGGCTTTGCAGCATGGAAATCTGTGGCAGTTCGCTGGCCTGTTCGGCGATGTCACGGCGAATGGCACTGATCACCCAGGACAACTGATCGCCAGCATGCAATTGCTGGTAGGAAATCGAGCGCTTGAAGACTTTGCCGTCGGTGCTGCTCAAGGTCAGCAGAATGCCGCCGTCCGGACGTGGCTGGGTGGTCACTTCGAAGTTGGAGAACAGGGACGAAAATTTTTCTTGGATCAGGTTCATGTCTATCAGCTCCGTTAGCTCTTGAATGGCAAGCATGCAGAGGTAGTTGCAGTGATTGTGCCAGCACCTGATTTTTTAAAAGTCCTTACATATCAATTAGTTAGTTTTTAAGTGATTTTGCACTTTCGTGCAATCTGCATGAATGGCCATCGTGCATCCTGCATTTTGCGTGGTCGACGTCGATTCGATGGAACCATTTGCCCCGCGCAAGCTCACGATTTCGAATGCCGCAGCCGTGGATACAAATCATTTCAAAAACCGCGTGTACAGCTCAGGAACCGCTGACGTATTTTCGGCCTCAATCAACGCCGCCCGAACAATAAAAAGATCGACCGGGAGCAACCATGAGCCGCACGCCGCACGACACGATTACCTGGGGCATGATGCTCCGCAAGCTGCCTTCCATTGCCAAAGCCATCCCTCGCGTGGTGAAGGGAATGAAAGCCGCCAACGTCAAGGACCCGACCCAACCGTGTGGCCTGGGCTGGAGCTTCGAGCAAGCGACGTTGCGCAATCCCGACGGCCCGGCATTGCTGCAGGGCGAGGTGGCGCTGACTTATTTTCAGGTCAACCAATGGGCCAATCGCATTGCCCATCATCTGATTGCCCAAGGCATCCGCAAGGGCGATGTGGTGGCGGTCTTTATCGAGAATCGCCCGGAACTGCTGGTGACGATTCTGGCGGTGGCCAAGGTCGGCGCGATCAGCGCCTTGCTCAATACGTCGCAGACCCGCGATACCCTGGCTCACAGCCTGAACCTGGTGGCACCCGCGGCGATCATTGTCGGAGAAGAGTTGGTCCCGGCGTTTTCGGCGGTCCGCGAACGGGTGTCGATCGAGGCGGCGCGCACCTGGTTCGTCGCTGATCAAGACACCTTCAGGCATCCGGGCATTGCGCCCGACGGGTTCATCAACCTGATGACCGCCAGTGCCGACAGCTCCAGCGCCAACCCCGCCAGCAGTCAGCAGGTTTTTTTCGACGACCCTTGTTTCTATATCTACACCTCGGGCACCACCGGCTTGCCCAAGGCCGGGGTGTTCAAACATGGCCGCTGGATGCGCAGCTCCGCGAGCTTCGGGCTGATCGCCTTGGATATGCGCCCGGAGGATGTCGTCTATTGCACTTTGCCGCTCTATCACGCCACCGGGCTGTGCGTGTGCTGGGGCTCAGCGATCAGTGGCGCCTCGGGCTTTGCCATTCGCCGCAAGTTCAGCGCCAGTCAATTCTGGAACGATGTGCGCAAGTACCGCGCGACCACCCTCGGTTACGTCGGCGAATTGTGCCGCTACCTGGTGGATCAACCGCCCAGCACCGACGACAGCCAGCACCGCGTGACGAAGATGATCGGCAATGGCCTGCGCCCCGGCGCGTGGGGCGAGTTCAAGACGCGATTCGGTGTGAATCACATCTGCGAGCTCTACGCCGCCAGCGACGGCAACATCGGTTTCACCAACATCCTCAACTTTGATAACACCGTCGGTTTTTCCCTGATGTCATGGGAGTTGGCGGCGTATGACCACGACAGCGGCGCGCCGATTCGGGATGCTCAGGGCTTCATGCGCAAAGTCGCCAAAGGCGAGCAGGGGCTTTTGCTGGCGAAGATCGACGACAAGGCGCCGCTCGACGGTTACACCGATCCACGGAAGACCGAAAAGGTTGTGCTGCACGACGTGTTCGAGAAGGGCGACCGTTACTTCAATACCGGTGACCTGCTGCGCAACATCGGTTTTGGTCACGCGCAGTTTGTTGATCGCTTGGGAGATACATTCCGCTGGAAGGGCGAAAACGTCTCGACCACCGAGGTCGAAAACATCCTTCTGCAACACCCGAATATTTCCGAGGCCGTGGCCTACGGCGTGGAAATTCGCAACACCAATGGGCGTGCGGGGATGGCGGCGATTACGCCAGCCGAGTCCCTGGCGACCCTGGATTTCAGTGAGCTGCTGGCTTTCGCCCGAGAGCAAATGCCCGCCTATGCGGTGCCGTTGTTCCTGCGAGTCAAAGTGAAAATGGAGACCACCGGCACCTTCAAATATCAGAAGACCCGCCTCAAGGACGAAGCCTTCGACCCCGGCAAAACCGGCGGTGATCCGATCTACGCCTGGTTGCCGGGAACCCAGACTTACGTGCAGGTCACTCCGCAGTTGCTGGCGGATATTCACGGCGGCGCTTTTCGTTATTGAATGCAGCGCTATTGAATGTGGCTATGGCCGTCCATGAGAAAAAAGAGGTGACAGCCTCGGGGCTGCTCGGGAAACTGTCGGCTTTGCGAATAACCGAACGTGGAGTGCCCAATGTCAGACCAAAGCCGCCAGATGTCCCCCGAAGAAGCCGCTGAATTTGCCGAACAGGTATTCAACAAGGCGCGCGAGGGCGATGCGGCCATGATGGCTGCGCTGTTGACCAAGGGCCTGCCGCCGAACCTGCGTAACCACAAGGGCGACACCTTGCTGATGCTGGCCGCTTACCACGGCCATGTGGAGACGGTAAAAGTCCTGCTCGAGCACAAGGCCGATCCGGAAATCCGCAACGACAACGGCCAGAGCCCGATTGCCGGCGCGGCGTTCAAGGGTGACCTGGCGGTGGTCAAGGCACTGGTTGAAGGCGGCGCGCAAGTGGAAGGTTCGTCCTTTGACGGTCGTACTGCGCTGATGATGGCGGCGATGTTCAATCGCGTCGAAATCGTCGACTACCTGATCAGCAAAGGCGCCGACCCGAAAGCCAAGGATGCCAATGGCGTCTCTGCGCTGGATGCCGCCAAGACCATGGGCGCGGTGGACACCACGGCGCAGTTGCAGAAGCTGCTTGGCTGATCTCCATCGTGTAGCAGCTGTCGAGCCTGCGAGGCTGCGTTCGGCTGCGAAGCAGTCGTGAAATCAGGCGATGCGGTGTTTCAGGAAGACCGCACATACAGGTTTTACGACGGCTGCGTCCGAACGCGGCCCGAACCGAACGCAGCCTCGCAAGCTCGACAGCTGCTACACACACACACACCGTCAATACACCCAAACCTCAACCCGCCGATTCTTGATTCGCCCCTCATCCGCGCTATTGGCCGCCACTGGCATCTCGGCGCCAAAACCACGAATCTCGCGAAACACCACGCCGCTTTTCACCAGTTCGCGCCGCACCGCCATCGCGCGCAGTTTCGACAGCAGATCGGCGCGGGCCGGATCACTTTTGGCGTCGCCAAACCCCACCAGCGTCACCTGCCGATTGATCTTGTCACGCTGCTTTATATAGTCGAGCACCCGCGACAGGTCCTGCCGGGCCTTGTTGTCCAGCGTCGCACTGCCTTCTTCGAAACGGAAATTCACTGTCAGTCGTTGGGCGTGGCGACTGAGCGCCTGATAACCCTCCGGCATCAATGCATTCGGCGTGACGGTCATGGCCTGGACGGTCTGGGCGATAAAACCATTGGCCGCGACAATCGCCTGACCCTTGCTGCTTTGGGCGAACGTCACCAGTGCGTCGGCCCAGGGATTTTTCCCATTGGGCGGCAGGTAAAAGAACAGCCGGCGGGACAGCGGATAGTCTTCCGTGGCAATCAGGCTGTTGAGCGGCAACATGGCTTGGGATTGGCCATCGGCAATCGCCACGGCTTTGGCCTGACGCACGTAAGGCAGGCCGATGAAGCCGATACCTTGCGGGTCGAGGCTGACCGCGTCGGACAATTGCTCGCTGGATTCGAAACGTTTCGCCGCGCTGCTCAGCGTTTTCCCACGACGGCTGAGGACCAATTCCTTGAACGTGTCGTAGGTGCCCGATTGGTCATCCCGCGCATAGAGATGAATCGTCCCACCGGTGCCGCCGAGTTCTTCCCAGGTTTTTGCCTCGCCACTGAAGATTCGCGCCAGTTGTTCGGTGTTCAGTTCACTCAACGGATTTTGCGGATGAAGGATGATCGCCAGACCATCGATGGCGATGACCTGCTCGGCGCCGGGGCTTTTAAAGTCGCCCAGGCGTGCAAGGTCTGTCCGTTCGCTGTCCTTGATCGGGCGCGAGGAGGCGGCGAGGTCGGCGGTGGCGGTTTTCAGGGCGGTGAAACCGGTGCTGGAACCGTGGGCCGCGATGTCCACCGCGACCCGGCGGCCCTGAACGGTTTCGCCGATGACGCGCAGTTCGTTGGCTTTGTCCGGGGCCTCGCTGTGAACCTTGAGCAGGCCCTGTTCGCGCATCAACCCCTCAACCAGCGCCGGACCCAATGCCGCGCCAATGGTGTTGGAACCCTGGATGCGCAGCACCGGGCCAGACTCGGGCGTCGGCAACGCGCCAGCCGACGCCGTCAGCGGCAGCCAGGCGCACAGCATCAACAGGAACAACACGCGCAGCGTCATGCCAGCACCTTATAAGCCAAAGGAAGTGCCGGGAGAATAAGTCAGTAAGGTTTCTGAAAGATGACAGATCAAAAGATCGCAGCGTTCCGCAGCTCCTACAATGGGTCGGCGTACTCCCTGTAGGAGCTGCGGAACGCTGCGATCTTTTGCTTTTAGCTCAATTCAAGCCAGATCGGCGCGTGATCCGATGGTTTTTCCATCCCGCGCAGTTCGTAATCCACCCCCGCATCCTTCACACGTGGCAACAACCCATGGGACGCCATGATCAAGTCAATCCGCAGCCCACGCTTGGGCTCATCCTCAAAACCGCGGCTACGGTAGTCGAACCAGCTGAAACGGTCGGCCACCTCCGGGTTCAAGTGACGGAAACTGTCCACCAGGCCCCAGTTTTTCAAGCGGGCCATCCACTCGCGTTCTTCCGGCAGGAAGCTGCATTTGCCGGTTTTCAGCCAGCGTTTCATGTTGTCCGGGCCGATACCGATGTCACAGTCTTCCGGGGAAATGTTCACGTCGCCCATCACCACCACCGGCTGATCGTTGCTGAACTGGCTTTCCAGCAGTTGCTGCAGATCTCTGTAAAAGCGCTCCTTGGCCGGGAACTTGGTCGGGTGATCGCGGCTTTCGCCCTGTGGGAAATAGCCGTTCATGATGGTCACCGGCACGCCATTGGCGTCGGCGAACGTGCCCCAGATGAAGCGGCGCTGAGCGTCTTCTTCATCGGTGGCGAAACCTTTGTGCAGCGCGATAGGTTCCTGACGCGAGAGCAGGGCGACGCCGTAATGACCTTTTTGACCGTGGAAATACACGTGATAGCCCAGCGCCTGAACCTCGGCCAGCGGGAATTGGTCATCGTGAACCTTGGTTTCCTGCAGTCCGATCACGTCTGGCTGGTGCTTTTCGATCAGCGCTGCCAGCTGATGCGGGCGAGCGCGCAGCCCGTTGATGTTGAAGGAGACGATCTTCATGGTCGGCAGTCCTGGCAAAAGGGCGATGCTAGCTGACATGTAGGAATGGGGCCAGTGTAGGGTGAGGGCATTCGTGTTTGTCCGTCAGCTTTGTATTTGGTAGTAATGGCCTCATCGCGAGCAGGTCGAATCGTCGCACCGTCGCTCCCACAGGTTAGGAGTCTGGTCTATAACTGGTGGGAGCGACGGTGCGACGATTCGACCTGCTCGCGATGGCGACATCACAGCCAACACTGATTCGGATCAGAAAGGAACTGTGCCAGCGCTATAGGCTCGTAACCAGAAGAGCGCAGTCATTTGAGCTGTGCCCCGGGGAGATCAACCGTTATGCCCGAACCCTCGACCGTCATCGCCGATATTCACATGCTCGACGGCGGCTATTCCCGCGAAGCACGTTCGCTGTTGTACCAGGCTTACCGGCATGAGCCGACGTTCGGCTACCTGTTCGAAGCGGAGCGCCCCGGTTATGAACAGCGGGTCCGCGCCACCGTGCGCGAACTGGTCAAACAACACTTTCTTCAGGACTTGCCGGCCATCGGTCTGTTGGTCAACGACCGGTTGATCGGCATCGCGCTGATCGCGCCGCCGCAACGTCGCCTGGGCATCACCGAAAGTTGGGCCTGGCGTCTGCGCATGGTGCTCAGCACCGGGTTTCGCTGCACCCGACGCTATCTTGAGTATCACGATGCCGTGATGGCTTGCGTGCCGTCCGACTCGGTGCACCTGCTGCCATTGCTGGGGGTTCATCCGCAATTTCAGGGCAAACACTTTGGCGAACAATTGCTGCAAGCGGTGCATAACTGGTGCGCGGTGGATGAACACTCCGAGGGCGTGATCCTCGATACCGGGAATCCTCGTTATCTGGAGTTCTATAAGCGTCAGGGCTATGAGGAAATAGGAGAAGTCGCCGTAGGACCGATCCGCGAACACGTGTTTTTTCACGCCAATCCTCAGGTGTTACAAACAGCAACGGCATAAAGGTAGAACTTTCACCGCACGCCAGGCTCTATCACGCTCCCAAGCTCGTGATAGCATCCGCGCCTATGAATTTTCCAGGAAGAATGACCAGCGGCGTGCTGATGCTGATTACCAGCTGCGCGGCGCTGGCGCAAAGTGAATTGGATGTGCGGATCAAACCGTCCAACGATGAACTGAAAGCCAATATAGAGGGCTATATCGGCAGCCTCGGCGATCGTGACGAAGAAGCCTTGCTGCGCTTCAGTCGCGGCGCCGAAGAACAGGCGCGCAAGGCGGCCCAGGCCTTGGGTTATTACCAGCCGCAGATCGACTCGGATGTGAAGGGCGGCAAGACGCCGCGCCTGGTGCTGAGCATCGATCCCGGCGAGCCGGTGCATTTGCGCAATGTCACTATTCGCATCGACGGCCCGGCCGCCTCCCTCAAATCCTTCCGTGTACCCAAAAGCGATGCGTTGAAAACCGGCGCCGTGCTCAACCATGGCCATTACGAAGATGCCAAGCGCCTGATTCAGAATCAGGCCTCGCGCTATGGTTTTTTCAGCGGTTACTTCAGCAGCCAGAAATTGTCGGTCGACCCGCGAGCCGGCGTTGCCGACATCGAACTGATCTACAACAGCGGCCCACGTTATTCACTGGGCAAGGTCAGTTTCGAAGGCGATACGCCGTTCGACGAAGACCTGCTGCTGCGCATGGTGCCCTTCAAGGCGGGCGCGCCTTATGACTCCGAACTGATCGCCGAACTCAATCAGGCCATGCAATCGAGCGGCTATTTCGAAAGCGTGCGGGTGGATGCGGCACCGACGGCGTCGAAGAACGATGTGATCCCGGTAGACGTCAAACTCGAAACCCGCAAACCACGGACCATGGGCCTGGGGCTGGGTTATTCCACCGACGTCGGCCCACGGATCAAGGCCAACTGGACCCGGCATTGGGTCAACCCTCAGGGGCACAGCTATGGCTGGGAGACCGAGGTTTCGGCGCCCCGGCAGAACGTCGGTGTGTTCTACGACATTCCCCTGGACCCGCCGCTGACCGACAAATTGCGGTTCGCCGCGGGTTATCAGAATGAAGAAATCGCCGACAAGGACTCCCTCAGCAAACTGCTGACCATCGGCCCCGAGTGGCACAGCAAGCTGCCCAGCGGTTGGCAGCGCGTGGTGTCGCTCAAGTGGCAGCGCGAGGAATACAGGCTCGGCGACGACTCGGGGCTCAGCACATTGCTGATGCCTGGCGTCAGCTATTCCTACCTTAAAAGTGACAACCGCATCGACCCGCACAACGGTTATCGCCTGGGATTCGAGACCAAAGTGGCCAAGGAAGGCTTGGGTTCGGACACCAACCTGATTTACGGCACCGCGTTGGTGAAAGGCTTGACCACGGTCTTCGACAAACACCGCTTCCTCGGGCGGGTGCAGGTCGGCGGCAGCGCCACCAACGGCTATAAATCGGTACCGCCGTCGTTGCGCTTCTTCGCCGGTGGCGATCAGAGCGTGCGCGGTTACGACTATCAGAGCCTGTCCCCGGAAAACTCCGAGGGCGACCGCATCGGCGGCCGTTACATGGTTGCCGGCAGCGTCGAGTATCAGTACTCCATTGCCGAAAAATGGCGGGTCGCGACCTTCATCGACCAAGGCAATTCCTTCAATACCCTCGAACTGCCGGACCTCAAGACCGGCGTCGGCATCGGTGTGCGCTGGGTTTCTCCGGTAGGGCCGATACGCCTCGACCTGGCCCATGCGATGGACGACGACGGCGGCATTCGATTGCACTTTTCCATGGGGCCTGAGCTGTGAATCGTGGTTTGAAAATAACGCTGCTGGCGATTCTGGCGCTGCTGATGCTGGTCGTTTTGGCCGTGGCCACAGTGCTGGGCACGGCAACGGGCAGTCGCTGGGCGCTGGGGTTCGTGCCGGGTTTGACCGTCGAGAATTTCCAGGGTCGTTTGGGCGGACAGTGGAGCGCCGACCATGTGCTGTGGCAGCAGGACAGCAGCCGGGTTGAGTTGAACAAGGTGATTTTCGCCTGGTCGCCGCTGTGCCTGACGCGCATGACCCTGTGCATCGAGCAATTGAAAGCCGATCAGGTCAGCCTGCAATTTCCGCCCGGCACGGAAGAAGAAAGCAGCGGGCCGATCAGTCTTCCGGATCTGAAGTTGCCCCTGGCCATCGAGCTAGGCGATGTCCAGGTCGGCAGCCTGATGTTCAACGGCAGCGAAGAGCTCAAGGGCCTGCAACTGGCGGCGCACTGGACGGCCAACGGTTTGCAGATCGATTCCGTTCATTTGCAAAGGGATGACCTGAGCCTGAATCTTTCAGGCCTGCTGCAACCCAGCGGGAACTGGCCGCTCAAGGCCGAAGGCAAACTGACTCTGCCAGCCCCCGGCACCGGGCCTTGGACGCTGGCCCTGAAGGTTGAAGGCGATCTGCTGAAAACCCTCAACCTGAAAGCCGACAGCAGCGGTTACCTCGACGGACAATTGACCGGCGAACTGCAACCGCTGGTGGAAAACCTGCCGGCCAAGGTGCGGATCACCGCTGACGGTTTCAAGCCTGGCGCCGATCTGCCGGACACCCTGCAGATCAACCAACTGGAGCTCACCGGCGACGGCGACCTGAAAAACGGTTACCAGTTGCTTGGCAAAGCCACGTTGCCCGCAGAACTTGGCCCGGTCGCGTTGTTGCTGCAAGGCAAGGTCGATGCCAATGGCGCTCAGATCGCCGGGTTGGACCTCACGGCCAACGACAAGCAAAGCCTCAAACTCACCGGCAAACTCGACTGGAGCAAAGGCCTGAGTGCCGATGCAAAAATCGACTGGCTGGATTTCCCGTGGCATCGCCTCTATCCGCTGATCGACGAGCCAGAAGTGGCGTTGCGCAGCTTCAACGGTGAAGTCTCCTACACCGACGGCCAGTACATGGGGCACTTCAACGCCGCACTCGACGGCCCGGCCGGGGCGTTCAGCCTGACCAGCCCGTTCAGCGGCGACCTGACGAAAATCTACCTGCAACAAATTCAACTCGAAGCCGGGCAGGGCAAGGCCGAAGGGCACCTGAACCTGCAATTCGCCGACGGCATTGCCTGGGACACCGCGCTGGACCTGTCGGCGATCAACCCGGCGTACTGGGTCGCGGAGTTGCCGGGCATCCTGGCCGGACCGTTGCGCAGCAAAGGCGAGATGAAGAATGAAAAACTCAGCCTGACCGCTGATCTTGACTTGAAAGGCAAACTGCGCGGCCAACCGGCAGTAATCCAGGCCAAAGCCGATGGCGGCGGCGAGCAATGGAACCTCAGTGCATTGCAGATTCGCCTCGGTGACAACAGCATCAACGGCAAGGGCAGCCTGCAACAGAAGCTCGCCGGTCAGATCGATATCAAGCTGCCGCGCCTGGCTCAGCTGTGGCCGCAACTACGCGGTCAGCTCAATGGTCGCATCGATGTCGCCGGGACGCTCAAGGCCCCGCAAGGCAAGCTCGGGCTGCAAGGCACGCAACTGGCCTTCGAAGACAATCGCCTGCAAAGCCTGAACCTGGACGCCACCCTCGACAGCGCGCAGCGTGCGAAAATCGACCTCAAGGGCAGCGGCATTCAGGCCGGTGAGACGTCACTGGGCACGCTGACCGCCAGCGGCCAGGGCGATATCAAAAACCAGAAACTCACCCTCGACCTGCAAGGGCCGAAGCTGAAACTCGCGCTCGGCCTCGACGGCAATCTGGACCAAGGCAATTGGCGCGGGCGCCTGGCCAGCGGCGATATCCAGGCCGGCGGTCAAGACTGGAAACTGCAAGGTCCGGCGAAGTTGGAGCGGCTGGCGGACGGCAAGATCAATTTTGGCGCTCATTGCTGGACGTCCGGCCCGGCCAGCCTGTGCGGTGAGGATCAGCGCCTGATGCCTGAGCCGAAGCTGCGTTATCACCTCAAACAGTTCCCGATCGACAGCCTGGCGCAGTGGTTGCCCAAGGATTTCGCCTGGAAGGGACGACTCAACGCCGACCTGCAACTGGACCTGCCGGCCAGCGGCCCGAACGGCCAGATCAGCATCGATGCCAGCGGCGGCACGTTGCGCATCAAGGAGAAGGACCAGTGGCTGGACTTCCCGTACCAGACCCTGAAACTCAACAGCAAACTCACGCCCAAGCGCATCGACACTGACCTCAATTTCGTCGGCGGCAAGCTCGGTGAGCTCATGCTCCAGGCGCAGATCAATCCGTTGCCGAAGGACAAACCACTGACCGGCTCATTCCGTTTGAACGGACTGGACCTGTCGGTCGCGCGGCCGTTTGTGCCGATGGTCGAGAAACTGACCGGACGCTTGAATGGTAGCGGCACGCTCGCAGGTACGCTGCTGGCGCCGCAGGTCAACGGCAATCTGTTGCTCAGCGACGGCGAGATTTCCGGGCCCGAACTGCCGATGGACCTTGAAGCGCTGCAACTTCAAGCCGTGATCGCTGGCGAAACCGTGCAATTGAACGGCGGCTGGAAAAGCGGCAAGGCCGGGCAGGGCACCTTGAGCGGCAACATCGCCTGGGGGCAGGCATTGGTGGTTGATTTGGCGCTCAAAGGTACGCAATTGCCCGTCACCGTCGAGCCGTATGCCAAGCTGGAAGTGGCGCCGGACCTGAAGATTTCGGTGAAGGACGACAAACTGGCGATCACCGGCAAAGTGCTGGTGCCGAAAGGCGAGATCACCGTGCGCGAGTTGCCGCCATCGACGGTCAAGGTGTCCGATGACACGGTGATCGTCGGTCAACAGACCGAAGAGGGCAAGCCGCCGATGGCCATGGCGATGGACATCGATGTGGTGGTCGGTCAGGACAAACTCAGCTTCGCCGGGTTTGGCCTGACCGCCAACCTGCAAGGTCATGTGCACATCGGCGACAACATGGACACCCGCGGCGAGCTCTGGCTCAACGATGGGCGTTATCGTGCCTACGGTCAGCGATTGACCGTGCGCCGGGCGCGTTTGCTGTTTGCCGGCCCGATCGATCAGCCGTATCTGGACATCGAAGCGATTCGCCAGACCGACGACGTGATCGCCGGCATTCGCCTGAGCGGCAGCGCCGAGCAGCCGACCACACAGATTTTCTCCGAGCCGGCCATGAGCCAGGAGCAGGCGTTGTCCTATCTGGTGCTGGGGCGTCCGCTGAGCAGCAACGGTGAGGACAACAATATGCTCGCCCAGGCCGCGCTCGGGTTGGGCTTGATGGGCAGTTCGGGGGTGACCAGCGGGTTGGCCAAGAACCTGGGCATTCAGGACTTCCAGCTCGACACCCAGGGCAGCGGCAACGCCACCAGCGTAGTAGCCAGCGGCAATATCTCCGAGAAGCTCAGCCTGCGTTATGGCGTTGGCGTGTTCGAGCCGGCCAACACCATCGCCTTGCGTTACAAGCTGAGCAAGAAGGTCTACCTCGAAGCGGCGGGCGGCGTGGCCAGTTCGCTGGATATCTTCTACAAGCGGGATTTTTGATTTAACGCTCACTCAAAATGCTCTTCTTTCTCTTCATGCAATAACGACATGAGGTGGGGAAGGAGAGTTTTTTGTGTGGGAAGTTTTGCTGTTGAACGTAAGGTAAGTTGTAGATGATTGAACACTTAATTGTTTTTGGTCGTAGGGCGGAAGTGTTTGTGTGGTGGGGAATATCTGGTTTTGTTGATTTTGCTAAAATTAAAGTTTGTGGTTGATGAATGATTTATATATTCAAGTTGTTGATATAAAAAGAAAAAAGTTAATTTTTAATAGCTAAAGCTATTCTTTTTGTTGCGGTTGTGGAAGTCTGAAGAGACACATCTTGAAGTCTTCTGGTCATGTGTTTGCTGTTCTTTGAAATGTGCGTCTGTATTAGGATGAGCCATCGCAATTGATGCGATCTGTTGATTTATCTGCCTGGGCTGATAACAAGTCGAAGATGGATGATGACTAACCCTAAAGTGCAAACATGGAGTAACAAGCATGACCGGTATTACCAAGAAAATTTCCGCTGGCGTAGTTGTAATGATGGCTCTGATGGCTAACGCCTATGCCGACAATGCCTGCCCGACTGTGAATTCTATCCAGCAAACAGCATTGAGCGGTGGCGGTTTTGCTTACACCGCCGCTGCGGCGAATGGTCTGCAATGGACCGGTGAAAACCCGGTGGCTGTTGAAGCGGATCTGAAAGCTGTAGCGTTCAAAGAAGCGTATATCGTTAACGCGAAGAACTATGCGGCCTGTGACTACGTGGGTCCAAAACATGAAAGCGTGCGAATGGCGCTGAAAACCACTGGCGCAGTGAAGCCGGCAGGTGCTGCGTGGACCAACGAGACCCAGCCCGATGGAAGTGTGTTGCCTCGTTGCGCTGGCGTGGCGCCAGAGCAGTGCAAGTTTAAGTAAGCGGGGCCAGTGTCGACTCAGTTAAAGGCTGGGTCGACCGGTGCGGCGACATTTGTAAGACAAAAGCAAAAAGATCGCAGGCTTCGCCAGCTCCTACGGGTGTCCTCAAACCTCCCGTAGGAGCTGGCGAAGCCTGCGATCTTTTTTTGCGTCAAAACCACCACTCATCAACAAAATAGAAAGCAACCTAACTATTACGTTGACATTCGCTGCCTAGGCAGTAACATCTCGACATACATTCTCTGCCTAGGCAGCTAATTGGTGGACAGATGAAACATTTCACCCCAGACGCATTCCACACTTGCCATCTCGGCCTCCTGCTCGGGCGCGCCGCGCTGCTCAAGGACCGGATCATCGACACGCATATGGAACCCCACGGCATCACCGCCGCGCAGTTCAAAGTGCTGATCATCATGGCCCAGTTCGGCGTCGATACCCCGGCCGAGCTGTGCCGTCACCTGTCGCTGGATAGCGGATCGATGACCCGCATGCTCGACCGTCTGGAACAGAAAGGCTTCCTCGCCCGCCAACGCTCCGAAGCGGATCGCCGTCAGGTTCAGTTGGTGCTGACCGAACAAGGCCAGCAGTTGACTGACCGCCTGCCGGAGATCGGCGCCGACGCCATGAATGAACTGGCTGGCGCGATCACCCCAGAGGAGTTGCAGACCCTGGAACAGATCCTGAAGAAAATTTTGGTGGCAGCCGGTGACTCGATCACCCTGCTGCGGGTAGGTGACAAATGAGCAGTAAAACCCTGCGTACAGGCCTGAGCCTGGTGCTGGCGGCCATGACCCTGGCCGGTTGCGCCAGCTACAGCGGCCTGACCACCGAAGGCAAAAGCCTCGATGCGAAAAACCTCAAGGCCGGGCAATCCCTCAGCGGCGTGACCCTGTCGCCCGCAGCCTGGCCGAAAAGTGACTGGTGGAAAATCCTCGGCGACCCACAGCTCGACGGCTTGATCCGCGAAGCCCTGCACGACAGCCCCGACATGCAAATCGCCGACGCCCGGGCTCACCAGGCCAGCGCCGCCGCTTATGCAGCGGATGCCGCGCGCATGCCAACCCTCGATGCCAGCGCTGGCGTCAGCCGTTCGCGTCTGGCCCGGGATCAGGACCCGAGCGGGCAGGGCGGCACTTATTCCACCGTGCGCAACATCGGCGCCAGCTTCAATTACAACTTCGACCTCTGGGGCGGTCAGCGTGATGCCTGGGAAGCTGCACTGGGCCAGGCCCGTGCTGCCGAAGTCGATCAACAGGCCGCTCAGTTGACCTTGTCCGCCGACGTGGCTCGCGCTTACAGCGATCTGGGTCAGGCGCACATCGTCTATGACCTGGCCAGTGAAGACCTCAAGCGCACCAGGCAAATGCTCGACCTGAGCCAGCGCCGCCTGAGCTCGGGGATCGACAGTCAGTACCAGTTCCAGCAAACCGAGAGTCTGGAAGCCACGTCCGAAGCCAGCCTGATCGACGCCGAAAAACGCCTGCAAAGCGCGAAAATCGCCTTGGCCGTCTTGCTCGGTAAAGGCCCGGATCGCGGCAACGAAATCGCCCGGCCGAAAATCCTTCAGGCCAGCGCCGTCGCGTTGCCCTCGGTGCTGCCGGCCGAGTTGCTCGGTCGTCGTCCAGACCTCGTGGCCGCCCGTTGGCGGGTTGAGGCGGCGAGCAAGAACATCGACGCCGGCAAAACCCAGTTCTATCCAAACTTGAACCTTAGCGCTGCGGCCGGTGCCGAATCTTTGCTGGGCGACGCGATGTTCGGTTCGGCCAGTCGTTTCTTCAACATTGCGCCGACGATTTCTGTGCCGATTTTCGACGGTGGCCGCCTGCGTGCCAACCTTGATTCCCGCGATGCCGATTACGACCTCGCCGTGGCGCAATACAACAAAAGCCTGGTGAAAGCCCTGGGGGATGTCAGCGACACCATCAACCAGTTGCGCGATATCGGCCGGCAGATCGGCGCTCAGCAGCACGCCACCGACATTGCCCAGGATTCTTACAACACCGTGGTCCAGCGGTACGGTTCCGGCATCGGGAATTACCTGGACGTGCTCAGCATCGAGCAGCAATTGCTCCAGGCCCAGCGTCAGCTGGCCAACCTGAATGCCGAGCAGATCGACCTGTCGATCCAATTGATGCAGGCGCTGGGCGGCGGCTACCAGGGCGAGACCCTGACCGCAGCCAACGCAACCCCAGCCACGCAGCACAACTAATTCAAGGTATTTGTCATGGCCACTGCCGAAACAACAACACCAACCCCTGACAACGCTCAAGACACGAGCAATTCGCGCAAACGCAAAGTCATGCTGGTCGTTCTGGCTATCGTGGTAGTCCTCGCCGGTGTCGGCGTCTGGGGTTATCACGAATTCTACGGTCGCTGGAACGAAAGCACCGACGACGCCTATGTAAACGGCAACGTGGTGGAAATCACTCCGTTGGTCACCGGCACCGTGGTCAGCATTGGCGCCGACGACGGCGACCTGGTGCACGAAGGTCAGGTGCTGATCAACTTCGACCCGAACGACGCCGAAGTCGGTCTGCAAAGTGCCCAGGCCAATCTGGCCCGCACCGTGCGTCAGGTTCGCGGCTTGTACAGCAACGTCGACGGCATGAAAGCCCAGGTCAACGCCCAACAGGCTGAAGTGCAAAAGGCTCAGGACAACTTCAATCGCCGGAAAAACCTCGCCGCTGGCGGCGCGATTTCCCAGGAAGAACTGTCCCACGCTCGCGACGACCTAACCTCGGCGCAAAACGCCTTGGCCAACGCCAAACAGCAACTGAAAACCACCAGTGCTTTGGTCGATGACACCGTGGTTTCGTCGCACCCGGACGTGATGTCCGCAGCCGCGCAATTGCGTCAGGCGTACTTGAACAACTCCCGCAGCACCTTGATCGCGCCGGTGACCGGTTACGTGGCCAAACGCTCGGTACAACTGGGCCAACGCGTCCAGCCGGGCACCGCGTTGATGGCGGTCATTCCGCTGGATCAGCTGTGGATCGACGCCAACTTCAAGGAAACCCAACTGCGTGACATGCGCATCGGTCAACCGGTGGACATCGAGGCCGACCTCTACGGTAGCGACGTGAAGTTCAGCGGCACCATCGACAGCCTCGGCGCCGGTACCGGCAGCGCGTTTGCCCTGCTGCCCGCGCAGAACGCCACCGGTAACTGGATCAAGATCGTCCAGCGGGTGCCGGTGCGGATTCACATCAACGCCGAAGAGCTGGCCAAGCACCCGTTGCGGGTCGGCCTGTCGACTCAGGTCGATGTAAACCTGCGCGACCAGAGCGGCCCGGTGCTGGCGCAACAACCGCCGCAAAAGGCCTCGTTCAGCACCAATGTGTATGACCGTCAGTTGGCCGAGGCCGACGCGATGATCACTCAGTTGATCCACGACAACAGCGCTGCGGTCAGCAAAACCGTTCAACGCTGATTCGCCAATCCCTCAGCGGCGCCCGTTAAAAGGCGCCGCGCCAGCCGAGTTCCAAAGGATTCGCGATGAGCAATAACGCCTCTTTCACGCCGCCCAGCCTGCTGCTCAGCACCATCGGCCTGTCGCTGGCGACCTTCATGCAAGTGCTCGACACCACCATCGCCAACGTGGCGCTGCCGACGATTTCCGGCAACCTGGGCGTGAGTTCGGAGCAGGGCACTTGGGTGATTACCTCGTTCGCCGTGAGCAACGCCATCGCGCTGCCGCTGACCGGTTGGCTCAGCCGACGTTTCGGCGAGGTGAAGCTGTTTCTCTGGGCGACGATTCTGTTCGTGCTGGCTTCGTTTCTTTGCGGTATCTCGACCTCGATGCCGGAGCTGATTGGCTTTCGGGTGCTTCAAGGCCTGGTGGCAGGTCCCCTTTACCCGATGACTCAAACGCTGCTGATTGCCGTCTATCCGCCCGCCAGGCGCGGCATGGCCCTGGCGTTGCTGGCGATGGTCACGGTGGTGGCGCCGATTGCCGGCCCCATCCTCGGCGGCTGGATTACCGACAGCTATAGCTGGCCGTGGATCTTCTTCATCAACGTGCCGATCGGTGTTTTCGCGGTGATGGTGGTGCGCCAGCAACTCAAGGCGCGGCCGGTGGAAACCAGCCGTCAGCCAATGGATTACGTGGGTTTGATCACGTTGATCATTGGCGTCGGCGCGTTGCAGGTGATCCTTGACAAGGGTAACGACCTGGATTGGTTCGAGTCGAACTTCATCCTCATTGGCGCGGCCATTTCGGTGATAGCGCTGGCGGTGTTCGTGATCTGGGAAATGACCGACAAACACCCGGTGGTCAATCTGCGGCTGTTCGCTTACCGCAACTTTCGCATCGGCACGATTGTGCTGGTGTTGGGTTACGCCGGGTTCTTCGGGATCAACCTGATTCTGCCGCAATGGCTGCAAACCCAGATGGGTTACACGGCGACCTGGGCGGGGCTGGCGGTGGCGCCGATCGGGATTCTGCCGGTGCTGATGTCGCCGTTTGTCGGCAAGTACGCGCACAAATTCGACCTGCGGCTGCTGGCCGGCCTGGCGTTTCTGGCGATTGGCCTGAGCTGCTTCATGCGTGCCGGGTTTACCAATGAAGTGGACTTCCAGCACATCGCCCTGGTGCAGCTGTTCATGGGGATTGGCGTGGCGCTGTTCTTCATGCCGACCTTGAGCATTCTGATGTCGGACCTGCCACCTAGCCAGATCGCCGACGGCGCGGGCCTGGCGACGTTCCTGCGGACGTTGGGCGGTAGCTTTGCGGCCTCGTTGACGACGTGGATATGGATTCGCCGGGCGGATCAGCACCACGCCTATATGAGCGAAAGTATCAGCACCTATGAGCCGGCTACCCGCGAGGCGCTGAACAGCTTGGGCGGGGCGAGCAATCCGGCGTATGCGCAACTGGATCATGTACTGACCAGTCAGGCGTACATGCTCTCCACCGTGGATTACTTCACGTTGCTGGGGTGGGCATTCATGGGTTTGATTGTGCTGGTGTGGCTGGCGAAACCGCCGTTTGCGGCGAAGGCGGGGCCGGCTGCCTCCGGTCACTAGAGTCTGGTGAAGAACCAATGTGGGAGCGGGCTTGCTCGCGAATGCGGTGTAACAGTCAACTAAGCTGTTGAATGCTAATCCGCCTTCGCGAGCAAGCCCGCTCCCACATTGGTATTGTGTTTGGCCGTTAGTTTGCGGGGGCTGCTAGCTGTGGCGGCGGGGCGAAATCGAACGGTGCCAACGCAAACCCTTGCTCATCCACCTGCAACGCCCACCCCTGACGATCCCAATCCCCCAGCACAATGCGCTTGGCCGCTTGCTCGCCAATCTGCAACTTGTGAATGGCCGGGCGATGGGTGTGCCCATGGATCAAGGTTTTCACGCCAAAGGCCTGCATGATCCGCGGCACTTCTTCCGGCGTGACATCCACAATGTCATTCGCCTTCATCCGCGTCTGGGCACGGCTTTCACTGCGCAGCTTGCGCGCCAGTTTATGCCGGGTGCCCAAGGGCAGATGCCGCAGGATGAACAGGGTGATCGGGTTACGCAGATAGCGACGCAGCTTCATATAGGCTTCGTCGCGGGTGCAGAGGCTGTCGCCGTGCATCAACAGCACCGGCTCACCGTAAAACTGCACGACACTCGGGTCTTTCAGCAATGTGCAGCCGGCCTGTTTGCAAAAGGCCTGGCCGAGCATGAAGTCGCGATTGCCGTGCATCAGAAAAATGGCCGTGCCGCTGTCGCTGAGTTCGCGCAGGGCCTGGCAGATGGAACGCTGAAAGGGCGTCATGGCATCGTCGCCAATCCACGCCTCGAAAAAGTCGCCCAGGATGTACAACGCACTCGCCGAGCGGGCGCGTCCGGCGAGCAAATCCAGAAACGCCCGGCTGATGTCCGGGCGCTCCTCTTCCAGATGCAAGTCTGAAATCAGCAGTATCACTCAATGATCTCGGCTTTCTCGATGATCACGTCTTCTGCTGGTACGTCCTGGTGGCCGGACTTCATGGTGGTGGAAACACCTTTGATCTTGTCCACTACGTCGGTGCCTGCAACGACTTTGGCGAATACCGCGTAGCCCCAGCCCTGAGTGGTCTTGGCGCTGTGGTTCAGGAAGCTGTTGTCAGCCACGTTGATGAAGAACTGGGCGGAAGCCGAATGCGGCTCCATGGTGCGAGCCATGGCAACGGTGTACTTCTCGTTCGGCAGGCCGTTGTCGGCTTCGTTCTGGATGCTTGGGCGCTTGTCTTTCTTTTCTTTCATGCCTGGCTCGAAACCGCCGCCCTGGATCATGAAGTTACCGATGACACGGTGGAAAACGGTGTTTTCGTAGTGACCGGCTTTGACGTACTCGATGAAGTTGGCCACGGTGATCGGGGCTTTCTCAGCGTTCAGTTCCAGGACGATGTCGCCATGGTTGGTGGTCAGTTTGACTTGGGTCATGATCGGGGACTCTTTTTAAAAAAAGCGTTTTCTGGGAATTCGTGGGTTTCGGGGCGTTGAAGCCCTCAACCGGTCCGGCCAATTTTGGCCAAGATGCGCAGTTTAGCGTGCCAAGCGCGAATTTCGAGGCGGTTTTTCATTTGCATCCGATTAAATGCAGCCGTTTTTTGCCCTGCGCTGTCAGCGACTTGACGGCATCGGCTATGATAAGCCCCTTTGTTTTAACAGCCGCTTTGATTTGGCCAACTGGCCGCGCACTTGTACGTTCAAGGATCCTATGAGCAAGCCCACTGTCGACCCTACCTCGAATTCCAAGACCGGCCCTGCCGTGCCGGTCAATTTCCTGCGCCCGATCATCCAGGCGGACCTGGACTCGGGTAAGCACACGCAGATTGTCACCCGTTTCCCGCCTGAGCCCAACGGCTACCTGCACATTGGTCACGCCAAGTCGATTTGCGTGAACTTCGGCCTGGCCCAGGAATTTGGCGGCGTCACGCACCTGCGTTTCGACGACACCAACCCGGCCAAGGAAGACCAGGAATACATCGACGCGATCGAAAGCGACGTCAAATGGCTGGGCTTCGAATGGTCCGGTGAAGTGCGCTACGCCTCGCAGTATTTCGACCAGTTGCACGATTGGGCCGTTGAGCTGATCAAGGCCGGCAAGGCCTACGTCGACGACCTGAGCCCTGAACAGGCCAAGGAATACCGTGGCACGCTGACCGAGCCGGGCAAGAACAGCCCGTTCCGCGATCGTTCCGTGGAAGAAAACCTCGACTGGTTCGCCCGCATGAAGGCCGGTGAATTCAAGGACGGCGCACGCGTGTTGCGGGCCAAGATCGACATGGCCTCGCCGAACATGAACCTGCGCGACCCGATCATGTATCGCATCCGTCACGCTCACCACCACCAGACCGGTGACAAGTGGTGCATCTACCCGAACTACGACTTCACTCATGGTCAGTCGGACGCCATCGAAGGTATCACTCACTCGATCTGCACCCTGGAATTCGAAAGCCATCGTCCGCTGTACGAGTGGTTCCTCGAGAACCTGCCCGTGCCGGCGCAACCGCGTCAGTACGAATTCAGCCGTCTGAACCTGAACTACACCATCACCAGCAAGCGCAAGCTCAAGCAACTGGTCGATGAAAAGCACGTTCTTGGCTGGGACGATCCGCGCATGTCCACGCTGTCCGGCTTCCGCCGCCGTGGTTACACGCCTGCGTCGATCCGCAATTTCTGCGACATGGTCGGCACCAACCGTTCTGACGGCGTCGTCGATTTCGGCATGCTCGAATTCAGCATCCGTCAGGATCTGGACCAGAACGCTCCGCGCGCCATGTGCGTGCTGCGTCCATTGAAGGTGGTGATCACCAACTACCCGGAAGACCAGGTCGAGAACCTCGAACTGCCGCGTCATCCGCAGAAAGAAGAACTGGGCGTGCGCAAGCTGCCGTTCGCCCGTGAGATCTACATCGACCACGATGACTTCATGGAAGAGCCGCCAAAAGGCTACAAACGCCTGGAACCCAACGGCGAAGTGCGTCTGCGCGGCAGCTACGTGATTCGCGCCGACGAAGCGATCAAGGACGCCGATGGCAACATCGTCGAACTGCGTTGCTCCTACGACCCGGAAACCCTGGGCAAGAACCCTGAAGGCCGCAAGGTCAAAGGCGTGGTTCACTGGGTGCCGGCTGCGGCCAGCGTCGAGTGCGAAGTGCGTCTGTACGATCGCCTGTTCCGTTCGGCCAACCCTGAGAAGGCCGAAGACAGCGCCAGTTTCCTGGACAACATCAACCCTGACTCGCTGCAAGTCCTCACCGGTTGTCGTGCTGAACCCTCGCTGGGCAATGCACAGCCGGAAGACCGTTTCCAGTTCGAGCGCGAAGGTTACTTCTGCGCGGATATCAAGGACTCGAAACCCGGTCATCCGGTGTTCAACCGTACCGTGACCTTGCGTGATTCGTGGGGCCAGTGATTCAAGGAACCTAAAGTGCTTACGATCTACAACACGCTCACCAAGAGCAAAGAAGTCTTCAAGCCGCTGGATGGCAACAAGGTGCGCATGTACGTCTGCGGGATGACCGTGTACGACTACTGCCACCTGGGCCACGGCCGCAGCATGGTCGCGTTCGACCTGGTGACCCGCTGGTTGCGGTTCAGCGGCTACGACCTGACTTACGTGCGCAACATCACCGACATCGACGACAAGATCATCAATCGGGCCAACGAGAACGGCGAGTCGTTCGAAGCCTTGACCGAGCGCATGATCGCGGCGATGCACGAAGACGAAGCGCGCCTGAACATCAAGAAGCCCGACATGGAACCGCGCGCCACCGGGCATATCCCCGGTATGCACGCGATGATCCAGACCCTGATCGACAAGGGCTACGCCTACGCTCCGGGCAATGGCGACGTGTATTACCGCGTCGCCAAGTTCATGGGCTACGGCAAGCTGTCGCGCAAGAAAATCGAAGACCTGCGCATCGGCGCGCGGATCGAAGTCGACGAGTCCAAGCAGGACCCGCTGGACTTCGTATTGTGGAAGGGCGCCAAGCCGGGCGAGCCGAGCTGGCCTTCGCCTTGGGGCGACGGTCGGCCGGGCTGGCACATCGAGTGCTCGGTGATGTCGACTTGCTGCCTCGGCGAGACCTTCGACATTCATGGTGGCGGCAGCGACCTCGAGTTCCCGCACCACGAAAACGAAATCGCCCAGAGCGAAGCGGCCACCGGCAAGACCTACGCCAACGCGTGGATGCATTGCGGCATGATTCGCATCAATGGCGAGAAGATGTCCAAGTCCTTGAACAACTTCTTCACCATTCGCGACGTGCTGGAAAAGTACCACCCGGAAGTCGTGCGTTACCTGCTGGTGTCGAGCCACTACCGCAGCGCGATCAACTATTCGGAAGACAACCTCAAGGACGCCAAAGGCGCACTCGAGCGTTTCTACCATGCGTTGAAAGGCCTGCCAAGCGTGGCGCCTGCTGGCGGCGAAGCCTTTGTCGAGCGTTTCACTCAGGTGATGAACGACGACTTCGGCACGCCGGAAGCCTGCGCGGTGCTGTTCGAGATGGTTCGCGAGATCAACCGTCTGCGCGAGAGTGATCTCGATGCGGCGGCGGGTCTGGCGGCGCGCTTGAAGGAATTGGCTAGCGTGCTGGGTGTGTTGCAGCTCGAAGCCGATGACTTCCTGCAGGCCGGTGCCGAAGGGCGGGTTGATGCGGCTGAGGTTGATGCGCTGATTGCTGCGCGTCTGGCGGCTCGTGCTGGTAAAGACTGGGCCGAATCCGACCGTATCCGCGACCAGCTCACCGCCATGGGCGTGGTGCTGGAAGACGGCAAGGGTGGCACGACCTGGCGTCTGGCTGACTGACCGCTGCGTTTGCTACAAACAAAACCCGCCTTGTGCGGGTTTTTGTTTGCCCACTGATCGTTCCCACGCGGAGCGTGGGAACGATCACTCGGACTGGCGTAACCGTTTATAGAGGGTGTTGCGACTAACCCCCAGCCGTCGGGCCAAGTGCGAGATATTGCCTCCCGCCGCCTGCAACTGCCGATTCAAATCCTCGGCATCATTCAAATCCACCGCCATAGGCTCCGGCAAATCCACCGGCTCCATTTCCAGATCGACAAAAAAATCATCCGGCAAATGCTCCGGCCGCACCGGTTGTTCCTCGGCCATGGCCAGCGCTACCTGCATCACGCTGCTGACCTGGCGCAAATTCCCCGGCCACGGGTGGCGCCCGAACAGCTCCAACACTTCGCGACTCAATCCCGCCCATTGGCTCGGCTCGCGGTGCTGTTCCCACAGACGTTTGAACAAGGCCTCTTTGTCACTGCGTTCTCTTAACGGCGGCAGTTCCAGGGTCAAACCACCAATCCGGTAATAGAGATCTTCACGAAACCGCCCCAACTGAACCTGTTCGCGCAACGAGCGGTTGGTCGCGGAAATAATCCGTATATCCACCGGGAACAACTCGCTGCTGCCCACCGGTTGCACGCAACGCTCCTGCAACACTCGCAGCAGTCGAGCCTGAGTCGGCAACGGCATATCGCCGATTTCATCAAGGAACAGGGTGCCTTTGTCGGCCTTGCGGATCAGCCCGATGCTGCCTTTCTGGTTGGCACCGGTGAACGCACCTTTCTCGTAGCCAAACAGTTCGGATTCCACCAGTTCGGCGGGGATCGCTGCACAGTTGACGGCGATGAAGGGTTTTTTGCTCCGCGAACTGGCCTGATGCAGGGCTTTGACGAAGACTTCCTTGCCGACCCCGGTTTCGCCGTGGATCAACAACGGAATGTCTTTTTCCAGCAACCGCTCGGCCTGGCGCACGGCTTTTTCCACGCGGCTGTCACCGAAATGCAGGGTGTTGAGGCTGATCGCTTCGGACGCTGCCACCACCGGCTCGGCAAAGACGCGCGGCTGAATGGGCATTTGTTTCGGCCGCTTCAACAGGCACTGGAAGCGGTTGCGTCCCGAAGTTTGCAAAGCGAAGGGCAGGCCATCCGGCTGGTTCAACAACTCCAGCAGTGAGACTTTGAACAGGCTTTCGACACTGACCCGCGAAAGGCTGATGCCGAGCAGATTGTCGGCCCGGCGGTTGGCGGACAGCACCTGACCGGTTTCGTCAAAGATCAGCAGTCCGGCCCACTGGCTGTCGAGGTTGTTCAGTCCGGTGTTGAAGGTCAGTTGAAAATGCTGGCCATGGAACAGGTTGAGGATCAGCCGGTTTTCCACGGTCTGACTCATCATCTTGACCATGCCGAGGGTGTGGGACGGCGGCAGGTAACTGTCGCTGGACACATCCAGCACCGCGATGACCTTGCGTTCAGCATCGAAAATCGGTGCGGCGGAACCGGTCATAAAACGGTTGGCTTTCAGAAAATGTTCATCGTGCTCGATGTGCACCGCCTGCTCGCAGGCCAGCGCGGTGCCGATTGCATTGGTGCCGCTGCAGCGCTCCATCCAGCTGGCACCGGCGCTGAAACCGCGGGTCAGGTTCGGCTCGATAAAACGCTGGGTGCCCCAGGACGTCAGCACCTGGCCCTGATTGTCGGCGAGCATGATCAGGCAGTTGGAGTTGCTGAGGATGTTCTCGTAATACGGCAGGACTTCCTGGTGAGTGGTTTGCACCAGTGAGTGCTGGCTCTCCAGCAATTGCGCAATGCCCTCGGCCGGCAACTGATCGAACGCCGGGGCGCTCTGATGATTGAGGCCGAACGCGCGGCAACGGGACCAGGAGTCCTGAATGATGGCGTCGTGGGAGAGCGGCAAGGCGGGTGCGGCCATGGCAATCGATCTCTGAGCATTATTATTGTTATGAGTAACGCGATTCATGTAGCAGCTGGCGGAGCCTGCGTTCGGCGACGCAGTCGTCGTAAAACCTGTTTGCGCGGTCATCCTGATACACCGCGCCGCCTGATTTCACGACGACTGCGTCGCCGAACGCAGGCTTCGCCAGCTGCTACAAGGGTGTGCGCGATTCAGAATTTCCCGCAGCAAAAGCATCCGTAGAGTGTTGTTCACTATTGTTCATTGTCAACGGTTGGATTGTTCAATTGTTCAGTCGAGGTTGTTCATTTCTGTTCAGCAACGAACGCGGTTTTTCTCCAACTTCAAGGATTCTCAAGCTGGATCAACGGCTTGCATTTTCTGGCACGAATGTCGCTCTGTAGCTCCGGTCGCTTGACTCCAATAATAAAAAGGCCGAGCCATGTCATTAACCCTGGAGCACGTCAGCCGCACCGTCGAGGGCCAGACCTGGATCGACGATGCGTGCCTTAGTTTCGAAGCCGGATCCTTCAACGTTTTGCTCGGGCGTACGCTGTCCGGCAAAACCAGTCTCATGCGCCTGATGGCCGGTCTGGACAAGCCCGACAGCGGCCGCATCCTGATGAACGGCGTCGACGTTACCCAGCGTCCGGTGCGTTTGCGCAACGTGTCGATGGTCTATCAGCAGTTCATCAACTACCCGACCATGACGGTGTTCGAGAACATCGCCTCGCCCTTGCGCCAGGGCGGTGTGTCCAATGAGCTGATCCAGAGCAAAGTGCTGGAAACCGCGAAGATGTTGCGCATCGAGAAATTCCTCCAGCGCCATCCCCTCGAACTCTCCGGCGGCCAGCAACAGCGCACGGCGATGGCCCGGGCGCTGGTCAAGGATGCCGAACTGATCCTGTTCGATGAGCCGCTGGTGAACCTCGACTACAAACTGCGCGAAGAACTGCGTCAGGAAATGCGCGAGCTGTTCAAGGCTCGCCACACCATCGCCATCTACGCCACCACCGAACCCAACGAAGCCCTGGCGCTGGGCGGCACTACCACCATTCTTCACGAAGGTCGGGTGATTCAGAGCGGCAAGTCTTCCGAGGTGTATCACCAGCCGCAAACCGTGCTGGCGGCGGAGCTGTTCTCCGAGCCGCCGATCAACCTGATGCCGGGGCGTATCGCCGGCAACGAAGTCAGCTTCGCCAATTTCGTGCACTTCCCGCTCAACGTCGATCTGCGGCCGGTGGGCGAGGGCGAGTTCCGCTTTGGCGTACGGCCTAGCCATATTTCGCTGGTGCCGAGCAACGACGATGACCTGGAACTGGCGGTGACCGTCGAGGTGGCCGAGATCAGCGGGTCGGAAACCTTCCTCCATGTGCGCAACGAACATTTCCTGTTGGTGCTGCACTTGCCCGGCGTTCACGAATACGACGTCGATGCGCCAATTCGTATCTATATCCCGACCCATAAACTGTTTGTCTTCGATATGCAGGGGCGGCTGGTCCAGGCGCCCGGTCGCCGTATCGCGAGGGTTGCCTGATGGCCGAAATCCGTTTGCAGCACCTTGCCCACAGTTACACCCGCACGCCGACCGGCCCCGAGGATTATGCGATTCGCGAGATGGACCACGTGTGGGAGCAGGGCGGTGCATACGCGCTGCTCGGGCCTTCGGGCTGCGGCAAGTCGACCTTGCTCAACATCATTTCCGGATTGCTCAGTCCGTCTCAGGGCCAAGTGCTGTTTGACAGCAAAGTGGTCAACGATCTGACCCCGGAGAAGCGCAACATCGCCCAGGTTTTCCAGTTTCCGGTGGTCTACGACACCATGACGGTGTTCGACAACCTGGCCTTCCCGCTGCGCAATCAGGGCATGGCCGAGGCGAAAATTCACAGCAAGGTGCAGGAAATCGCCGAAGTCCTCGACCTCCAGACACTGCTGAGCAAGAAGGCGCGCAACCTCACCGCCGATGAAAAGCAGAAAGTCTCCATGGGCCGTGGGCTGGTGCGCGATGACGTGTCGGCGATCCTGTTCGATGAGCCGCTGACGGTGATCGACCCGCACCTGAAGTGGAAGCTGCGGCGCAAGCTCAAGCAGATCCACGAGCAGTTCAACATCACCATGGTCTACGTCACCCACGATCAGCTGGAGGCCTCGACCTTCGCCGACAAGATCGCGGTGATGTACGGCGGGCAGATTGTGCAATTCGGTACGCCGCGAGAACTGTTCGAGCGGCCGAGCCACACCTTTGTCGGCTATTTCATCGGCAGTCCGGGGATGAACCTGATCGAGGTACAGCCGCAGCCAGGCGGTGTTGGTTTCGCCTCGACTCATTTGCCGCTTTCCGATCCGCAGCAGAAACGCGTTGCCGAGTCCGAGTGGAAAACCCTGAAGGTCGGCATCCGTCCAGAGTTCGTGCATGTGTGGGACGAGCCGTTTGATGAGGCGATGCAGGCACAGGTCGTACACGTCGAAGACCTTGGCACCTACAAGATCATGACCCTGAACCTCGACGGCGCGCCTTTGAAAGTGCGCCTGGCCGAAGACAAACCAGTGCCTGAGGGAACCGCCTACATCAGCTTCCCGGCTCAATGGCTGATGGTGTATGCCGACGAATACCTCCTGGAGACGTAGCCATGAACAAGGTGCAGAACAACAAGGCCTGGTGGCTGGTGTTGCCGGTGTTTTTGCTGGTGGCGTTCAGTGCGGTGATCCCGATGATGACGGTGGTCAACTACTCGGTGCAGGACATCTTCGACCAGTCCAGCCGCTACTTCGTCGGCGCCGACTGGTACAAGCAAGTGCTGCTCGATCCGCGCCTGCATGACTCTTTGCTGCGCCAGTTCATCTACTCCGGCTGTGTGCTGCTGATCGAAATCCCGCTGGGCATCGCCATCGCCCTGACCATGCCGATCAAAGGCCGCTGGTCATCGCTGGTGCTGATCATCCTGGCGATTCCGTTGCTGATTCCGTGGAACGTGGTGGGGACGATCTGGCAGATCTTCGGTCGGGCCGACATTGGATTGCTCGGCGCCAGCCTCAAGGCCATGGGCCTGAACTACAACTACGCGGCCAACACCATGGACGCCTGGGTCACGGTGCTGGTGATGGACGTCTGGCACTGGACGTCGTTGGTGGCGCTGTTGTGTTTTTCGGGGTTGCGGGCGATTCCGGACGTGTACTACCAGGCGGCGCGGATTGATCGGGCATCGGCCTGGGCGGTTTTCCGACACATCCAGCTGCCCAAGCTCAAGAGCGTGCTGTTGATCGCGGTGATGTTGCGGTTCATGGACAGTTTCATGATCTACACCGAGCCGTTTGTGCTGACCGGTGGTGGTCCGGGGAATGCCACGACCTTCTTGAGTCAGACCTTGACCCAGATGGCGGTAGGGCAATTCGACCTCGGCCCGGCGGCCGCTTTCTCGCTGGTGTACTTCCTGATCATCCTGTTGGTGTCCTGGCTGTTCTATACGGCCATGACTCACTCTGACGCCAACCGCTGAGGTCTGCCATGAGTAAAAGAAAGCTCATTCCACTGCTGATCTACATCCTGTTCCTGCTGGTGCCGATCTACTGGCTGCTGAACATGTCCTTCAAGAGCAACACCGAAATCCTCAGTGGCCTGACGTTGTTTCCACAGGATTTCACCTTCGCCAACTACAAGGTGATTTTCACCGATCCGAGTTGGTACACCGGTTACCTCAACTCGCTGTACTACGTGAGCCTGAACACGGTGATTTCGCTGAGCGTGGCATTGCCGGCCGCGTATGCGTTCTCGCGCTATCGGTTCCTCGGTGACAAGCACCTGTTCTTCTGGCTCCTGACCAATCGCATGGCACCGCCGGCGGTGTTTTTGCTGCCGTTCTTCCAGCTGTATTCCTCGATCGGTTTGTTCGATACACACATCGCCGTCGCGTTGGCTCATTGCCTGTTTAACGTGCCATTGGCGGTGTGGATCCTTGAGGGCTTCATGTCCGGCGTGCCGAAGGAGATCGACGAAACCGCTTACATCGACGGGTACAGTTTTCCCAAGTTCTTCGTGAAAATTTTCGTGCCGCTGATTGGCTCCGGGATCGGTGTGACGGCATTTTTCTGCTTCATGTTTTCCTGGGTCGAGCTGCTGCTGGCGCGAACCCTGACGTCGGTCAACGCCAAACCGATTGCGGCAGTGATGACGCGCACGGTCTCGGCGTCCGGCATCGACTGGGGCGTGCTGGCGGCGGCGGGGGTGTTGACCATCCTGCCGGGCATGCTGGTGATCTGGTTTGTTCGCAACCACGTGGCCAAGGGCTTTGCCCTGGGCCGGGTCTGAGGAGCTGATGATGGAATGGATGAGTTGGACCGGCCCTACGGCGGCGTTCTTCAGCGTCATTGCCTTGATCCTGGTGGGCATGACGACCTGGGAACTGCGTTCGCCGAGCATTCTTCGGCGTGGTTTGTTGCCGATTGCCACCACCCGTGGCGATCGGTTGTTTATCGGTCTTCTCGGCAGCGCCTACCTGCATTTGCTGGTAATCGGCGTCACCGACTGGAGCATCTGGGTGGCGTTCGCGTTGTCCCTGGTGTGGCTGTTGGCTGTGATGCGTTGGGGCTAGTCGAATCGCTCGGCAAAGTTGCTCCGAAACCCTAATAGGAGGTCTCTATGTTCGACAAAAACAATAAGCTGCGACATAGCGTTTCATTGGCAGCCATGCTGGCACTCAGCGGGCTGAGCGCTGCAGCCTGGGCGGATGCCTATGAGGACGCCGCCAAGAAATGGATTGGCAGCGAATTCAAACCGTCCACCCTGACGGCCGATCAACAGCTCGCAGAATTGAAGTGGTTTATCAAGGCGGCCGAACCGTTTCGCGGGATGGACATCAAGGTGGTCTCGGAAACCCTGACCACTCACGAGTATGAGTCGAAGGTGCTGGCCAAGGCCTTTACCGAGATCACCGGGATTAAAGTGACCCACGACCTGCTGCAAGAAGGCGACGTGGTGGAGAAGCTGCAGACCGTGATGCAATCGGACAAGAGCATCTATGACGGCTGGGTCAATGACTCTGACTTGATCGGCACACACTTCCGTTACGGCAAGACCGAAGCGATCACTGACTTGATGGCCAATGAAGGTAAAAACTTCACCTCGCCGACCCTGGACCTCAAGGACTTCATTGGTCTTTCCTTCACCACCGCTCCCGACGGCAAGCTTTATCAATTGCCTGATCAACAGTTCGCCAACCTGTACTGGTTCCGCGCCGACTGGTTCGAGCGCCCGGACCTGAAAGCCAAGTTCAAGCAAAAGTACGGTTACGAGTTGGGCGTACCGGTGAACTGGTCGGCCTATGAAGACATTGCCAAATTCTTTAGCGAAGACGTCAAGGAAATCGACGGCAAGCGGGTCTACGGGCACATGGACTACGGCAAGAAGGACCCGTCCCTGGGCTGGCGTTTCACCGACGCCTGGTTCTCCATGGCGGGTGGCGGCGATAAGGGCTTGCCTAACGGTTTGCCGGTGGACGAGTGGGGTATCCGTGTCGAGGATTGCCACCCGGTCGGCTCCAGCGTAACCCGTGGCGGCGACACCAACGGCCCGGCGGCGGTGTTTGCGACCACGAAATACGTCGATTGGCTCAAGGCTTACGCGCCACCGGAAGCGGCGGGCATGACCTTCTCCGAATCCGGTCCCGTACCTTCCCAGGGCAACATCGCCCAGCAGATCTTCTGGTACACCGCGTTCACGGCCGACATGACCAAACCGGGCCTGCCGGTGGTCAACGCCGATGGCACGCCGAAATGGCGCATGGCGCCATCGCCGCGCGGTCCGTATTGGGAAGAGGGCATGAAGCTGGGGTATCAGGACGTGGGTTCGTGGACGTTCATGAAGTCCACGCCTGAGAAACAGAAACTGGCTGCCTGGCTCTATGCGCAATTCGTGACCTCGAAAACCGTGTCGCTGAAGAAAACCATCGTTGGCCTGACCCCGATCCGCGAGTCGGACATCAACTCGCAAGCCATGACCGACCTGGCACCGAAACTCGGTGGCCTGGTCGAGTTCTATCGCAGCCCGGCCCGTGTGCAATGGACTCCGACCGGGACCAACGTGCCGGATTATCCGCGTCTGGCGCAACTGTGGTGGAGCCACATCGCCGAAGCCGCCAGCGGCGACAAAACCCCGCAACAGGCGCTCGATGGTCTGGCCAAGGATCAGGACGCGATCATGACCCGTCTGGAACGCTCGAAGGCTCAAGCCACCTGCGCGCCGAAAATGAACCCGGAACGCGACGCGCAATACTGGTTCGATCAGCCGGGCGCACCGAAGCCGAAACTGGCCAACGAGAAGCCCAAGGGCGAAACCGTGAGCTACAACGAACTGCTGAAATCGTGGGCGGATGCGCGTAAGTAAACAGCTGGACTTTGAAAGGCGAACGGCACCGTAAGGTGCCGTTTTCTTTTGTGCCAGAGAGGGCCCCTTCGCGAGCAAGCCCGCTCCCACAGGGGATCTGTGGCGAACACACTATTTGCGAACAACCCCGAACCACTGTGGGAGCGGGCTTGCTCGCGAAGGTGCTTTCCCAGACAACAAATCTCTCAAGCCAAGGCAACCATCCTCAAAAACACTGATTACCCGTGGCAAGGGAGCTTGCTCCCGCTCGGCTGCGAAGCAGACGCCAAAACCTCTGGCCGCGGTGGTTTATCTGATTCACATGCCTCAATAGATTTGGGTCTGCTGCGCAGCCGAGCGGGAGCAAGCTCCCTCGGCACAGGATTTTGTTGTTGCCGATTCTTTGCAAGAAACTCCAAACCGTCCATGAGCTCAGCAAAAATATCACGCTTCATTTTTTGATCTCTCCCGATATCCGATCACCGAACTTATCGGTAAATGCCTTGAGTCGGATGTCGGCCATTACCTACTGCCACGCAGGCATCTTCCGAAAGACGGGAATAAAAAGATCAAAACGCAAAAACGGCACCCGAAGGTGCCGTTTCTGTTTTCTACCGAGTGTCGCTTATGCGATCAACCCGCCAACCCGGCCTGCTGAACCAGGACCAGCAATGGCTGCGGATACAGACCCAGGAAGAACGCCACCAGAGCGATCGCCAGCAGCATCACGCCGCCTGCACGTTGTTCCCAGTGCAGTTGCGCATCGTGGCGACGCAGGTTCGGTTCGATCAGGAACAGGGTGACCATGACGCGCAGGTAGTAGAAGACGCCGATGGCGCTGCCCAGTACCAGGGAACCGACCAGCCACCATTGGTGCGACTCGACACCGGTAGCGATGATGTAGAACTTGCCGATGAAGCCCGCGGTCAGCGGGATACCGGCCAGGGACAGCATCATCACGGTCAGTACGGCGGTCAGGTACGGACGGCGCCAGAACAGGCCGCGGTATTCGTACAGGGCATCCGCGTCACGGCCGTTGTACGGCGAGGACATCAGGGTGATCACGCCGAACGCGCCGAGGCTGGTGATCACGTAGGTGACCAGGTACACGCCGATGGCTTCCACGGCCAGACCCTTGCTCGCCACCAGGGCGATCAGCAGGTAACCGAAGTGAGCGATGGACGAGTAACCCAGCAGACGCTTGAGGTTGCTCTGGGTCAGTGCCAGCAGGTTACCGAACAGGATCGACGCGATGGCGATGATGGTCAGCACGTCGCTCAGTACACCGCTGCTCGCCGCGGGCGAGATCTGGAACAGACGCACCATCACGGCGAACACGGCAACCTTGGAAGCGGTAGCGAGGAACGCGGCCACCGGTGCCGGAGCACCTTCATAAACGTCCGGGGTCCAGAGGTGGAACGGTACCAGCGACAGCTTGAACGCCAGACCGATCAGCATCATGCCCAGGCCCAGTTGCGCCAGCGAGCTTGGCAGACCAGTCGCCGCCAGCGCCTGGCCGATACCGACGAAGCTCAGGCTGCCCGAATCGGCGTAGAGCAGGGCCATACCGAACAACAGGAACGCAGAACCGGCGGCCGACAGCACCATGTACTTGATACCGGCTTCCAGCGAACGCTTGTTGAAGAAGGCGTAAGCCACCAGACCGTAGACCGGTACCGAGAGCAGTTCCAGACCGATGAACAACCCGGCCAGGTGCTGCGCGCTGACCAGTACCAGGCCACCGGCGGCGGCCATCAGGATCAGCAGGTAAAGTTCTTCACGGTTGCCCGGGTAACCCGAACCGCCATCGCCGAGGTAGGCGTGGGCGAGGGTCACACAAGCGAGGGTGGCGACCAGGATCAGCGCCATGTACAAGCAAGCGAAGCTATCGATTTGCAGCAGTGGAGTCACAGCCAAAGGCGCGACTTTCAGGGCTGGCAGGATCGACAGCAACGCCAGGTTCAGACCCGCCACGGAAATCAGGAAGGTCTGCGAGTGGTTGCGGCGCCAGGCGATCGCCAGCATCACCACGATGATCGTGGCGCTGGTGATCAACAACGGCGCAAGCGCGATAAAGTGTTGAGTCGTGAATTCCATAGCGCTCTTACCGGGCCGAAGCGAGTTGAGTGAAGGCGGTGCCGAGCCATTGCTGCACGCCATGCATCGTCGCAGCAGAGGTATCGAGGAACGGTTGCGGGTACACGCCGATGAAAATCAGCAACGCTGCCAGACCGACCACCATGATCAGTTCGCGACCATCCATGCCATGCAGCACCGCGTCCGATTTGGACGGGCCGAAGTAGGCACGGTGGATCATGATCAGCGAGTAGACCGAACCGAACACCAGACCGGACGTCGCGAGGATAGTGATCAATGGAGCGCTCGGGAACGTGCCGATCAGGATCAGGAACTCACCCACAAAGTTACCGGTCGCCGGCAAGCCCAGGGACGCGGCGGCGAAGAACAGGCTGACGGCCGGCAGGTAAGCGATCTTCGACCACAGGCCACCCATTTCACGCATGTCGCGGGTGTGGGTGCGCTCATACAGTTGACCACTGAGGATAAAGAGTGCCGCCGCCGACAGGCCGTGCGCCAGCATCTGCATCACCGCGCCCTGCAGCGCCAGTTGGCTGCCGGAGTAGATGCCGATCAACACGAAGCCCATGTGGGAAACGGAGGAGTAGGCGATCAGACGCTTGATGTCGGTCTGGGCGAAGGCCAGGAACGCACCGTAGAAGATCCCGATCAGACCCAGGGTCATGGCGAACGGCGCGAACTCGGCCGAAGCATTCGGGAACAGCGGCAGGGCGAAACGCAGCAGACCGTAAGCAGCCGTCTTCAGCAAGATACCGGCCAGGTCGACCGAACCCGCGGTCGGTGCCTGGGCGTGAGCGTCAGGCAACCAGGAGTGGAACGGCACCACTGGCAGCTTCACCGCGAAGGCGATGAAGAAGCCGAGCATCAGGATGTACTCGGTGGTCAGCGACATCTTGGTTTTCAACAGGTCGGCGTAGTTGAAGGTAATCACGCCGGTGTCGTTGAAGTTGACCAGGACCAGACCCAGGATCGCCACCAACATGATCAGGCCGGACGCCTGAGTGAAGATGAAGAACTTGGTCGCCGCGTAGATCCGGGTTTTCTTGCCGTCCGAAGAACTGTGACCCCAGAGCGCGATGAGGAAGTACATCGGCACCAGCATCATTTCCCAGAAGAAGAAGAACATGAACAGGTCGAGGGCGAGGAACACGCCGACGACACCGCCCAGGATCCACATCAGGTTCAAGTGGAAGAAGCCAACGTGACGCTGGATCTCTTTCCACGAGCAGAGTACCGAGAGGATACCCAGCAGACCGGTCAGCAGGATCATCAACAGCGACAGGCCGTCGAGGGCCAGGTGCACGCTGATGCCGAAGCGCTCGATCCAGATGTGCTTGAACTCAAGCGCCCAGGTCGGATCGGCGCCAGGGGCCGGAGCAAATGAATAATTACCGTGGGCCCACAGCCAGAGGCCGAGCGCGAGTTCCAGGGTCATGGTCAACAGCGCAATCCAGCGGGGGAGGGTAGCGCCGAAGCGCTCACCCATCCAGCACAGCAGGCCGCCGATGAAGGGGATCAGGATTAGCCAAGGCAGAATCATGACGGGCTCAATTCCTTTCGCAAGTTCGCAAGGTTCATATCAGACCGCTACCAGCACGATGGCGCCGATGACCAGCACGGAGCCGGCTGCCATCGATGCCGCGTACCAACGCAGTTGACCGGTTTCGGTACGGCTCAGGGCGGTGTGACCACCTTTGGCCATACGCGGGATCAGACCGATGGTCTGGTCGAGCGGGTCTCTGCGCAGTGCGTGGCTGATCGCAAGGTATGGCTTGACGAACAGTTTGTCGTAGATCCAGTCGAAGCCCCAGGCAGCGAACCACCAGGCCGAAAGGAAGCGGCCGATGCCGCTGTTGGCGATTGCAGTGACGAAACGACGCTTGCCGAGGAACAGCAGCGCGGCCAGCAGGATACCGGACAGGGCGATGGCGCCCGACGCGATTTCCAGACTGTGCTTGGCTTCGCCGCCGGCATGGCCGACGCTTTCCGGCAGCACACCGTGCAGCGGTGGAACGATCATCGCGCCAATGGCGGTAGACAATACGATCAGCACCGACAGTGGCAGCCAGTGAGCGATGCCGTGACCGGCGTGCGCTTCGGTCTTCACTTCACCGTGGAACGCGATGAAGATCAGGCGGAAGGTGTACAGCGACGTCATGAACGCGCCGACCAGACCTGCGTACAGCAGGCCGTGGTTGCCGCTGGCGAACGCTTCCCAGAGGATTTCGTCCTTGGAGTAGAAGCCTGCGGTGACCAGTGGCAGGGCCGACAGGGCCGCGCCGCCGACGATGAAGCTGGCGTAGGCCAGTGGCAGTTTCTTCCACAGGCCGCCCATCTTGAAGATGTTCTGCTCGTGGTGGCAGGCAACGATCACCGCACCGGACGCAAGGAACAGCAGCGCCTTGAAGAAGGCATGGGTCATCAGGTGGAAGATCGCGCCATCCCACGCACCAACGCCCAGCGCCAGGAACATGTAGCCGATCTGGCTCATGGTCGAGTAGGCGAGGATACGTTTGATGTCGGTCTGAACCAGTGCGGCAAAACCGGCGAGTACCAGGGTCACACCGCCGACAACGCCAACCAGGTGCAGGATATCCGGTGCCAGGGAGAACAGACCGTGAGTACGGGCGATCAGGTAGACACCGGCGGTCACCATGGTTGCAGCGTGGATCAGTGCCGAAACCGGAGTAGGACCGGCCATCGCGTCCGCCAGCCAGGTTTGCAGCGGCAGTTGCGCGGACTTACCGACAGCGCCGCCCAGCAGCATCAGGGTGGCCATGACCATCCAGAAGTCGCCAGCCTGGAATTTCTGCGGCGCCAGCACCAGCAGTTCCTGGATGTTCAGCGTGCCCAGTTGCGCGAACAGGATGAACAGGCCGATGGCCATGAACACGTCGCCGATCCGGGTGACGATGAAGGCTTTCAGTGCCGCGTTACCGTTGTTGCGGTTGCTGTAGTAGAAACCGATCAACAGGTACGAGCACAGGCCCACGCCTTCCCAACCGAAGTACAGGAACAACAGGTTATCGCCCAGAACCAGGAACAGCATGCTGGCGATAAACAGGTTGGTGTAGGCGAAGAAGCGCGAGTAACCGGCTTCACCGCGCATGTACCAGGACGCGAACAGGTGGATCAGGAAGCCGACGCCGACCACCACACCGAGCATGGTCAGGGACAGACCATCCAGGTACAGCGCGAAGTTAGGCGTAAAGCCTTCCACCGCCATCCACTGCCACAACACCATGGTGTAGTGACCACCTTCAGGTGGCGCGACGTTGAATTGCCAGATCACATAAGCCGTGACGATGGCAGACAAGCCGATGGAACCGACGCCGATCAGCGCCGACAGGTTTTCCGAGAGGCGACCGCGTGAGAACGCCAGCAGCAGGAAACCTATGAGAGGGAATACGAAAGTCAGATAGAGAAGATTCATCCGCGCATCTCGCTGGCAGCGTCGATATCGAGAGTGTGGAAGCGGCGATACAGCTGCAACAGAATCGCCAGGCCAATACTGGCCTCGGCGGCTGCCAGGCTGATCACCAGGATGAACATGATCTGTCCATCCGGCTGCGCCCAGCGGCTACCGGCAACGATGAACGCCAAAGCGGAGGCATTCATCATGACCTCCAGGCTCATCAGCACGAAGAGAATGTTGCGGCGGACCATCAGGCCGACCAGACCGAGGCAGAACAGGATGCCGGCGACCGCCAGACCATGCTCCATAGGGATAGCAGGCATCGTCATTGCTCCTTGGCTTCGTTGCGGCCCAAGTGGAACGCCGTGACGGCTGCGGCGAGCAGCAACATCGAGGCGAGTTCGACCACCAGCAGATAAGGACCGAACAGGCTGATGCCCACGGCCTTGGCGTCTACGGTGGTGTGGCCGATGGCCTGACCGCTGTCGTGGCTGAACAGCACGTACAGCAGTTCAACCAGCAGCAGGGCGCCGAGTGCGACCGGGCCGAGCCAGATGCCGGGCTTGAGCCAGACGCGCTCTTGCTGAACCGAGGCGGGGCCCAGGTTCAGCATCATCACCACGAACACGAACAGCACCATGATGGCGCCAGCGTAGGCGATCACTTCCAGCACACCGGCAAACGGTGCGCCGAGGGCGAAAAACGTCATCGCCACGGCAATCAGCGAAATGATCAGGTAGAGCAGGGCGTGCACGGGGTTGGTGTTGGTGATCACGCGAAGCGTGGACACAACAGCGATACCCGATGCGAAATAGAAAGCGAATTCCATCTTTCTTCCTTAAGGCAGCAAGCTCTTCACGTTGATCGGTTCGGCTTCATTCTGCGCGGAGCCTTTTGGCTTACCGGCAATCGCCATACCTGCAACACGATAGAAGTTGTAATCAGGGTTTTTGCCGGGGCCGGAGATCAGCAGATCTTCTTTCTCGTACACCAGGTCCTGACGTTTGAACTCGGCCATCTCGAAATCCGGTGTCAGCTGGATCGCGGTGGTCGGGCAGGCTTCCTCGCAGAGGCCGCAGAAAATGCAGCGCGAGAAGTTGATACGGAAAAATTCCGGGTACCAGCGACCGTCATCGGTTTCAGCTTTCTGCAGCGAGATGCAACCGACCGGGCACGCCACGGCGCACAGGTTGCAGGCTACGCAACGCTCTTCACCGTCGGGGTCGCGGGTCAGCACGATACGGCCCCGGAAGCGCGGCGGCAGGTACACCGCCTCTTCCGGGTATTGCAGCGTGTCGCGCTTGCGGAAGGCGTGGCCAAAAATCATCACCAGGCTGCGAAGCTGGGTGAAGAAGCCATGCACGATGTCAAATATGTACTTCATGATTCTCTATCCTCACTGAGCCGCGACGGCGGGCGTGTTGAGCAACACGATCGCAGCGGTCACCAGCATGTTGACGAGGGTCAGCGGCAGGCAGAACTTCCAGCTGAAATCCATCACTTGGTCATACCGTGGGCGCGGAATCGAGGCGCGCAGCAGGATGAAGAACATGATGAAGAACGCGGTTTTCAGTGCGAACCAGATGAACGGGATCTGCGGCAGAATGCCGAACGGACCGTGCCAGCCACCGAAGAACAACGTCACCAGCAGCGCCGAAATCAACACGATGCCGATGTACTCACCGACGAAGAACATGCCCCATTTCATGCCGGCGTATTCAATGTGGTAACCGTCGGCCAGTTCCTGCTCCGCTTCCGGCTGGTCGAACGGGTGACGGTGAGTCACGGCGACGCCGGCAATGAAGAAGGTCAGGAAACCGAAGATCTGCGGGATCACGAACCACAGGTTCTGCGCCTGGTATTCAACGATGTCGCGCATGTTGAACGAGCCAACCTGGATCACGATGCCCATCAACGACAGGCCCATGAACACTTCGTACGACACGGTTTGTGCCGAGGCCCGCAAGCTGCCCAACAGGGCGAACTTGTTGTTACTCGACCAGCCGGCGAACAGCACCGCGTAGACCGACAGACCGGCCATGGCGAAGAAGAACAGGATGCCGATGTTGATGTCCGCCACACCCCAGGTCGGGGTGATCGGGATGATCGCGAAGGCAATCAGCAAGGCGCTCATGGCCACGACCGGCGCCAAGGTGAAGATCACTTTGTCGGCGAACGGCGGGGTCCAGTCTTCCTTGAAGAACATCTTGATCATGTCGGCCGCAATCTGGAACGCGCCGAACGGGCCAACGCGGTTCGGACCGTAACGGTCCTGCCAGAGGGCGAGCAAACGACGCTCGACCCAGCTCAGCAACGCGCCGCACACCACGACGGCGAGCAGAATCACGATGGCCTTGAGGACCGCGATGATCACGTCAATCACTTCAGGCGTGAACCAGGTCATTGAGCTGCCTCCTGCAGACCGTCAACGGTTTTGCCAAAGATCGCGGGCGGAATGCCGGCGATACCGGCCGGCAATGCGACCAGACCGGCACCCAGCTCTTCGTTGATGCGCAGCGGCAGACGCAGGGTCTGGCCAGCAACGCTCAAGCTCAGCAGGGCGCCGTCATTGACACCCAGACGGTCGGCTTCGGATTTGGCCAGCGACACGTAAGCGGCCGGGATGCGTTCCTGAACCGGTGCGGCTTTGGAAGAGTTCTCTTCGCTGCCGAACAGGTGGAAGAACGGCACAACCTGCCAGGTGCCCGGAGCCGGGTTGAACGCACGCGGAACACTGGCGAACCAGTTCAGCGAGTCGCCGGTGCTTTCGATCAGGCGGGTGCCCGGGTCGCCAGCGCGGATGTGACCACCGACTTCGTCCTGGAACTTGTTCCAGGCTTGCGGCGAGTTCCAGCCCGGAGACCAGGCGAATGGCACTTGCTGACGCGGTTCGACCGAGCCCGAGTAACCTTCCATGGAGAACGAGAACGCGGTGTCGTTGTCCTGGGAGGTACGCGGTTCGTGCACGCTGATGTCGGCGCGCATGGCGGTACGACCGGAGTAACGCAGCGGTTCGCGAGCCAGTTTCAGGCCTTTGATGCGGAACGCGGCGGACGGTGCGGCGCTGACAATGCCGGCCAGTTGCGGAGTGCTTGCGGCACAGGCAGCGGTGACGTGGTCCAGTTGGGTCCAGTCGATCGGCTGGTTCAACAGGGTGGCGCGCAGGGCATGCAGCCAGCGCCAGCCTTCGTGAACCATGATGCTGGCGTCGAGGTAAGTCGGGTCGAAGACCTGGAAGAAGCGCTGGGCGCGGCCTTCCTGGCTGACCAGCGTACCGTCGCCTTCAGCGAAGCTGGCAGCTGGCAGAACCAGGTGCGCGCGATCGCTGGTGGCGGTCTTCTGATGGTCCGCCACGATCAGCACTTTCGCGGCGATCAGGGCAGCATCGACACGGGCTTTGTCGGTTCGGGTGTACAGATCGTTTTCCAGCACGACGATGGCGTCGGCCTTGCCGTCGATCACCGCTTGCAGGGCTGCGTCGACCGATTCACCACCGAGCATGGCCAGGCCGAGGCTGTTGGCCTCTGGCACGATCAGGCTGATGGAACCGTTCTTCTCGCGCAGCTTCAGGGCTTTGGCGATGTTTGCCGCGGCTTCGATCAGCGCCTTGGAACCCAGCGAGGTACCGGCAATGATCAGCGGACGCTTGGCGGCGAGCAGGGCGTCGGCAATGCGCTTGGCCAGCTCAAGGGCTTCAGCGTCCAGACCTTCAACGGCAGGCGCGCTGGCGTCGAGGGCGTGAGCCACGGCGAAACCGATGCGGGCCAGGTCGTCTGGCGCAGCGTGTACGCATTCTTCAGCAATGTCGTCGAGCTTGGTTTCAGCCAGGCTGGCGATGAACAGCGGGTTCAGAGCGTTCTGACCGATGTTCTTCACCGCAGCGTCAAGCCAAGGCTGAACGCGCATGGCGTCGGCCATGTCTTCGGCTTTGCCTTTGACCGATTGACGCAGGGACAGGGCCATGCGCGCGGCGGTCTGGGTCAGGTCTTCACCGAGGACGAAGATCGCATCGTGGTCTTCGATGTCGCGCATGTTCGGGATCGGCAGCGGGCTGTCTTTCAGCACCTGCATGACCAGACGAATGCGTTCCAGCTCGGCAGCTTCGATACCGGAGTAGAAGTGCTCGGCACCGACCAGCTCGCGCAACGCGTAGTTGCTTTCGAGGCTGGCGCGTGGCGAACCGATACCGACGATGTTGCGACCGCGCAGCAGGTCGGCGGCTTTATCCAGCGCTTCGTCGAGGGTCAGCTTGGCGCCGTTGGCCAGCAATGCCTGACGCGGGCGATCCTTGCGATTGACGTAGCCATAGCCGAAACGGCCACGGTCGCACAGGAAGTACTGGTTTACCGAACCGTTGAAACGGTTTTCGATACGACGCAGTTCACCGTAGCGCTCGCCCGGGGAGATGTTGCAACCGCTGGAGCAGCCATGGCAGATGCTCGGCGAGAACTGCATGTCCCACTTGCGGTTGTAGCGCTCGGAGTGAGTCTTGTCGGTGAACACACCGGTCGGGCAGACCTCGGTGAGGTTGCCGGAGAACTCGCTTTCCAGGGTGCCGTCTTCAACGCGACCGAAGTACACGTTGTCGTGGGCGCCGAATACACCAAGGTCGGTGCCGCCGGCGTAGTCCTTATAGAAGCGTACGCAGCGGTAGCAAGCGATGCAGCGGTTCATTTCGTGGGAAATGAACGGGCCCAGTTGCTGGTTCTGGTGAGTACGCTTGGTGAAGCGATAACGGCGCTCGTTGTGGCCGGTCATCACCGTCATGTCTTGCAGGTGGCAGTGACCGCCTTCTTCACAGACCGGGCAGTCGTGAGGGTGGTTGGTCATCAGCCATTCAACGACGCTGGCGCGAAACACTTTCGCTTCTTCGTCGTCGATGGAGATCCAGCTGCCGTCGGTGGCGGGGGTCATGCAGGACATGACGATCCGACCACGCTTGTCGTTTTCGTCGGTGTACTGCTTGACCGCGCACTGGCGGCAAGCGCCAATGCTGCCTAGGGCTGGGTGCCAGCAGAAATAAGGGATATCGAGGCCTAGCGACAGACATGCCTGTAACAGGTTGTCTGCCCCATCGACTTCGAGCTCTTTGCCGTCTACGTGGATAGTGGCCATGGTTCAAAGTTCTTCGTTGGCCCGGTGTCAGCGGGCGTGGCTAATGGAATCTTGTTATTCGCGTGAATCAACACAGCCGTTTACGGCGTCATCACACGAAAAGCTGCGGGCACGGACCCTTCGCTTTTTTAAGCGTTTACGCGCCGACTACGATCGGCCTTGCCAGAGGCGGGACGACGGCGCTGGTAGGCGCGATGCCGGCTTCGAACTCATGGCGGAAATATTTGATTGCGCTGCCCAACGGCTCCACGGCGCCCGGTGCGTGAGCACAGAAGGTCTTGCCTGGGCCGAGGAAACCGACCAGACCCAGCAGGGTCTCGATATCGCCGGCTTGCCCTTCACCGTTCTCGATCGCACGCAGAAGCTTGACGCTCCACGGCAAACCGTCACGGCACGGGGTGCAGAAGCCGCAGGATTCGCGGGAGAAGAACTCTTCCATGTTGCGCAGCAGGGAAACCATGTTGACGCTGTCGTCCACCGCCATGGCCAGGCCGGTACCCATACGGGTGCCCACTTTGGCGATGCCGCCGGCGTACATTTGTGCGTCCAGGTGTTCCGGCAACAGGAAACCGGTACCGGCGCCGCCTGGCTGCCAGCACTTGAGCTTGTAACCGTCGCGCATGCCGCCGGCGTAGTCTTCGAACAACTCGCGACCGGTGACGCCAAACGGCAGTTCCCACAGGCCGGGGTTCTTGACCTTGCCGGAGAAGCCCATGAGCTTGGTGCCCATGTCTTCGCTGCCTTCGCGGGCCAACGATTTGTACCAGTCCACGCCGTCGGCAATGATCGCCGGCACGTTGCACAGGGTTTCAACGTTGTTCACGCAAGTCGGCTTGCCCCACACGCCAACGGCGGCAGGGAAGGGCGGCTTGGAGCGCGGGTTGGCGCGGCGACCTTCGAGGGAGTTGATCAGTGCGGTTTCTTCACCGCAGATGTAACGCCCGGCGCCGGTGTGGACGAACAGCTCGAAATCGAAGCCGCTGCCCAGGATGTTTTTACCCAGCAGGCCCGCTGCCTTGGCTTCTTCCACGGCACGGTTCAGGTGCTTGGCGGCGGTGGTGTATTCGCCACGCAGGAAGATGTAGCCACGGTAGGTTTTCAGCGCGCGGGCACTGATCAGCATGCCTTCGATCAGCAGATGGGGCAGTTGCTCCATCAGCATGCGGTCTTTCCAGGTGTTCGGTTCCATCTCGTCCGCGTTGCACAGCAGGTAGCGGATGTTGATGGATTCGTCTTTGGGCATCAGGCCCCACTTAACACCCGTGGGGAAGCCTGCACCGCCGCGACCTTTAAGACCGGAGTCTTTCACGGTCTGGACGATGTCGTCCTGAGCCATGTCGGCGAAGGCTTTGCGCGCAGCCGCGTAACCGTTCTTGGCCTGGTACTCGTCGAGCCATACGGCTTCGCCGTCGTCACGCAGACGCCAGGTCAGCGGGTGAGTCTCGGCCGAACGCTTGATGCGGTTGGCTGGACCGAAGGAAGTCAGGGTCATACGTAGCCCTCGAGCAATTTGGCAACGCCGGCAGGCTGCACATCACCGAAAGTGTCGTCGTCGATCATCAACGCCGGCGCCTTGTCGCAGTTGCCGAGGCAGCAGACCGGCAGCAGGGTGAAACGACCGTCGGCGGTGGTCTGACCCAGGCCGATGCCCAGATTGCTCTGGATTTCGCTGACTACGGACTCATGGCCACCGATGTAGCAGACCATGCTGTCGCAGACGCGAATGATGTGACGGCCGACCGGCTGACGGAAGATCTGGCTATAGAACGTCGCCACCCCTTCAACGTCGCTGGCCGGGATGCCGAGGATCTCGCCGATGGCGTACAGAGCGCCATCCGGCACCCAGCCACGTTCCTTCTGGACGATCTTCAGGGCTTCGATCGACGCCGCGCGCGGGTCTTCGTAGTGATGCAGCTCGTGCTCGATGGCCGAGCGCTCGGTTTCGCTCAGGGCGAAACGGTCTGTCTGGATAAGCGTGCTGTTCATGCTTAGCGGTCCACGTCGGCCATAACGAAATCGATACTACCCAGGTACGCGATCAAGTCCGCGACCATGCTGCCTTTGATCACCGAAGGGATCTGCTGCAGGTGCGGGAAGCTTGGGGTGCGAATCCGGGTGCGGTAGCTCATGGTGCCGCCATCGCTCGTCAGGTAATAACTGTTGATGCCCTTGGTCGCTTCAATCATCTGGAAGGATTCGTTGGCCGGCATGACCGGGCCCCACGAAACTTGCAGGAAGTGCGTGATCAAGGTCTCGATGTGCTGCAGGGTGCGCTCTTTTGGCGGCGGCGTGGTCAGCGGGTGATCCGCCTTGTACGGGCCTTCCGGCATGTTGCGCATGCACTGCTCGATGATCTTCAGGCTCTGGCGCATTTCTTCGACACGCACGATGCAACGGTCGTAGGCATCGCCATTGGCCGCCAGCGGCACTTCGAATTCGAAGTTCTCGTAACCGGAGTACGGGCGAGCTTTACGCAGGTCGAAATCGCAACCGGTCGAACGCAGGCCGGAACCGGTGACGCCCCATTCCAGGGCTTCTTTGGTGTTGTAGGCGGCGACGCCGATGGTCCGGCCACGCAGGATGCTGTTGTCCAGTGCGGCTTTCTGGTATTCGTCCAGACGCTTTGGCATCCACTCGATGAAGTCTTTCACCAGTTTTTCCCAGCCGCGCGGCAGGTCGTGAGCGACGCCACCGATGCGGTACCAGGCCGGGTGCAGACGGAAGCCGGTAATGGCTTCGATCACCGTGTACGCCTTCTGACGGTCGGTGAACGTGAAGAACACCGGGGTCATGGCGCCGACGTCCTGGATGTAAGTCCCCAAGAACAGCAGGTGGCTGGTGATCCGGAAGAACTCGGCCATCATGATGCGGATGACGTCGACCTTCTCAGGCACCTTGATGCCGGCCAGCTTCTCGACCGAGAGCACGTACGGCAGGTTGTTCATCACGCCGCCGAGGTAGTCGATACGGTCGGTGTACGGAATGAAGCTGTGCCAGGACTGACGCTCGGCCATCTTCTCGGCACCACGGTGGTGGTAACCGACGTCCGGTACGCAATCGACGATCTCTTCACCGTCCAGCTGCAGAATGATGCGGAACGCACCGTGCGCGGAAGGGTGGTTAGGACCGAGGTTGAGGAACATGTAGTCCTCGTTCGCCCCGGAACGCTTCATGCCCCAGTCTTCAGGCTTGAAGCGCGCGGCTTCTTCCTCAAGCTGTTGCTTGGCCAGGGTCAGGCTGAACGGGTCGAACTCGGTGGCACGGGCCGGGAAGTCCTTGCGCAGCGGGTGACCTTCCCAGGTCGGCGGCATCATGATGCGGGTCAGGTGCGGGTGACCGGCAAAGTTGATGCCGTACATGTCCCACACTTCACGCTCGTACCAGTTGGCGTTCGGCCAGATGCCGGTCACGGTCGGCACGCTGAGGTCGCTCTCGGACAAGGCGACCTTGATCATTACGTCACTATTACGTTCGATCGACATCAAGTGATAGAACACAGTGAAGTCGGCGCCGTTAGGCAGCCCTTGACGCTTGGTGCGCAGACGCTCGTCCACGCCGTGCAGGTCATAGAGCATGACGTACGGCTTGGGCAGGTTGCGCAGGAAGGTCAGGACTTCGACGAGTTTGGCACGGGCAACCCAAAGCACCGGCATGCCGGTGCGGGTAGGCTGGGCGGTGAACGCCTCGGGGCCAAAACGGTTGTTCAGTTCGACGACCACATCCTGGTCGTCTGCCTTATAAGGCGGGATGTACAGAGCACTGCCTGTAGTCATGGTTATTTATCGCTTTCGGTCAACGTAAAGAATGAAGCCAGGTTCTCGTTCTATAAAAGAAGCAGGTCTGGATCAGACTTCGTCGGGGCTGCGCAGGTTGGTGACTGCGATTCGCTGTTCGCGGCGCTGTTCCTTTTGCGAAGGCATCTCGGCGCGGTACACGCCTTGATCACCGACGACCCAGGAAAGCGGACGACGCTCCTGTCCAATCGACTCTTGCAAGAGCATCAAGCCTTGCAGAAAAGCTTCAGGGCGGGGCGGGCAGCCAGGCACGTAGACGTCCACGGGCAGGAACTTGTCCACCCCTTGAACGACTGAGTAGATGTCGTACATGCCACCGGAGTTGGCGCACGAACCCATGGAGATAACCCATTTAGGTTCGAGCATTTGCTCGTAGAGACGCTGAATGATCGGCGCCATCTTGATGAAGCAGGTACCGGCGATAACCATGAAATCCGCCTGACGCGGCGATGCCCGGATAACCTCGGCGCCAAAGCGCGCGATGTCGTGGGGCGCCGTGAAGGCGGTGGTCATTTCCACGTAGCAGCACGAAAGACCGAAGTTGTACGGCCACAGGGAGTTCTTGCGCCCCCAGTTGATCGTGCCGTTAAGCACGTCTTCGAGCTTGCCCATGAAAATGTTTTTGTGAACTTGATCTTCTAACGGATCGGAAACGGTTTCCCGTTCGCCAATCGGATACTGCTCGTTAGGAGCATCGGGGTCGATCCTGGTGAGATTGTATTGCATTGCCAAAGCCTCATTGTTTCAGCTTCGCTTGCCGCTTAAGACGAGCTGCCGGAGCCCAGTCAAGGGCGCCCACTCGAAATAGGTAGACAAGGCCTGCCAACAGAATTGCTATGAAAACGAGAGCTTCGACGAATCCGGTCCAGCCGCTTTCGCGGACGGACACAGACCAGGCAAAGAGAAAAAGGGCTTCGATATCGAAGATCACGAACAACATCGCGACCAGATAGAATTTGGCTGAGAGCCGCAAGCGGGCGCCACCTGTAGGTAGCATGCCGGATTCGAACGGTTCGTTTTTGCTGCGGCCCCAGGCTTTTGACCCGAGGAGGCTGGAGACGCCGAGCATGAAGGCACAAAGGCCGACGACGCCCAGAAGGAAAATGGCAAAGCCCCAGTTGTGGGCCATGAGTCCTGTCGCTTCGGGCATGCTGGTAATCCTTAACAGAGAGCAAAGGTCTCTGAGCTTGAAAAGAAACAAAGCAGTGACGATATGTCGCAGCAATCAATCCCGCTGATTTTATGGCACAACACCGTGCAAGTAAAATTCCTATAGCGAAATTATTTATAGGAATAAGGACATAGCGCACCTCCAAAACCCCGCAGCCCATGCGGTTCGGGCATTAGCCGGGATTTCATCAATATTGTTTTGTTGGGAATGTAACGAACATAGTTACGGCTAAATGATAATCAATATTGTTTGCGGTGGTTTTTAAACTGTTTAATGGGGTGAGAGTCAGGAAGTTGTCTTATATGTGCGTAACAACAAGTAGCGAGCAGGATCGTTTTACCTTCTTTTCCTGATCGAAAAACTGCTCTGAATCAATGATTTTGAGCGCGTTGTGTGAGAGCGGGCATGTGAAATCTCAGGCAAAAAAAACGCCCCGAACCAGTCGGGGCGTCAGATGTGCGGCGTTGCGGTTAGCTTTCTATTCGGTCCGCAACGGCCGTTTGCTCAGGTGAATCAGATCAGTGGAACTGTTCTTCTTCAGTCGAACCGGTCAGCGCGGTTACCGAAGACGAGCCACCTTGAATCACAGTGGTCATGTCGTCGAAGTAGCCGGTGCCCACTTCCTGCTGGTGAGCCACGAAGGTGTAGCCCTTCGAAGCGTCAGCGAACTCTTGCTCTTGCAGCTTCACGTAGGCAGTCATGTCGTTACGGGCGTAGTCGTGCGCCAGGTTGAACATGCTGTGCCACATGTTGTGAATGCCGGCCAGGGTGATGAACTGGTGCTTGTAACCCATGGCGGACAATTCGCGCTGGAACTTGGCGATGGTCGCGTCGTCCAGGTTTTTCTTCCAGTTGAAGGAAGGCGAGCAGTTGTACGACAGCAGTTGGTCCGGGTATTCCTTTTTGATCGCTTCGGCGAAGCGACGAGCCTCGTCCAGATCCGGCTTGGCGGTTTCGCACCAGATCAGGTCGGCGTACGGAGCGTAAGCCAGGCCGCGAGCGATCGCCTGGTCCAGGCCGGCGCGCACTTTGTAGAAGCCTTCCTGGGTGCGTTCGCCAGTCACGAACGGCTGGTCGTACGGGTCGCAATCGGAAGTCAGCAGGTCAGCCGCGTTAGCGTCGGTACGCGCCAGGATGATGGTCGGCGTACCGGCAACGTCAGCCGCCAGACGGGCAGCGGTCAACTTCTGTACAGCTTCCTGGGTAGGAACCAGTACCTTGCCGCCCATGTGGCCGCATTTCTTCACGGAAGCCAGTTGGTCTTCGAAGTGAACGCCGGCGGCGCCTGCTTCGATCATGCTCTTCATCAGTTCGTAAGCGTTCAGTACGCCGCCGAAACCGGCTTCAGCGTCAGCCACGATTGGAGCGAAGTAGTCGATGTAGCCTTCGTCGCCCGGGCCTTTGCCGGCTTTCCACTGGATCTGGTCAGCACGACGGAACGAGTTGTTGATGCGCTTGACCACGGTTGGAACCGAGTCCACCGGGTACAGCGACTGGTCCGGGTACATCGATTCGGCGGAGTTGTTGTCCGCAGCGACTTGCCAGCCCGACAGGTAGATCGCCTGGATACCGGCTTTAACTTGTTGTACAGCCTGGCCGCCGGTCAGGGCGCCCATGCAGTTGACGAAATCTTTATCAGGACGGAAGGACGGCTTGGCGCCCTGGGTTACCAGGTTCCAAAGCTTCTCGGCGCCCAATTTTGCAAAGGTGTGCTCAGGTTGAACCGAGCCACGCAGGCGGACGACGTCAGCAGCGGAGTAAGCGCGTGTCACGCCTTTCCAGCGTGGGTTTTCAGCCCAATCTTTTTCGAGGGCTGCAATTTGCTGTTCGCGTGTCAGTGCCATGGAGATAAACCTCGTCGCATAGGTCTGGGGTGGAAAATTCCTGCTCCTGCCAAGTGCGCATTGAGACGTGCGTAAAAGGCTGCTCGCTGACCAGAAGCTTAGGTGGTCAAGTCGGATTCGGCGGGGATGGCGACGGGATGAACGATGGGCTCGAGGGGAAGTGAGCAGGTAAGGGCGAACTGTCGAGCGCATTCGGGCGTCGTGGGCCTTGGTGCGAACTTCAGTGTGGAGCCGGGTTACCTAATTACGCTTCCGTCCCTCGGGACAACTTCGTTCCAGTCGGCAACCTCGTCAAACACACCTTGTGGGCGGTACAGACACGAAGCGGCTCGCGGGGTAGGTGCGAACGGCGCCTCGAAGGCCCTTGCCAGGGCCCCTGATTAGCGGGAGCGAGGCCATCATGCCTTCGCTTTTTTGTATCGTCAAACGTTTTGTAGTGCTTTTTTTATGGCACTACATCTTTGGTCTAATACGACTAATCAGTCAGTTTTCGGTGGTTTAGTCCAAAGTATCGACTTTCACCCGCAGGGTCATGTCATCGCGACCCTGAGTCGAGTAGCTGCGGGTCTGGCCCTGTTTGTCGGCCTGAGTCTGGCGGTTTACGCCAGCCAGGGTGATCCATTCACCCAGTCGTCCCGTGACAGTTGTGTCGGTACTTTGTACATTCACTACATCGGGACGTTCCTGGCTCATTCGGTCACGATTGGTGCTGATCGCCAGGTGAACGATATCGCCGGTGACGCTGGCGGTGACGTAGAAACCCTGGGTGACGTTGCGGTATTCGGTCTGGCTTCGCAGATCGCCGTAGGAATCGGTCTGAGAGCTGGTGAGCGGCACGCTCTGGCCGACCTGGATCAGGGCCGGCGAGCCTTCGCTGGCCTGGATCTGCTGAATTCCGCCGTCACGGCTGTCGGTGCTGCGATTGATGATGCGGGTCTGGCTCGGTTTCGTGCCGTTTACCGAGTAACCTTGATCGCCCTGGAAGTTGTTTTCGTTGGTGTCGACAGTGATCAGCAGACGTTTGGCGGCTACATCGAGTTGCGTGATCAAGGCTTTAAGTTCGTCGATCTTGCGCTGATCAGCATTAACGATCAGTTGGTTGCCGTAGGCGCTGACCTGGCCATCCTTGCCGATGAAATCCTGGGCCATCGGCAGCATGTCGGCACTGGTGCGGTAGTTCAGTGGCACGATCTCGGTGGCGGCGATGGCCGAAAAACTGCAGCTCAGCAGCAGCGTGGTGAGCAGGGTGCGTAGGGACATATCCGTTATCTCCGACATCTTGAAGTGTTGATATTGCCAGTTTGTCGGCCCGGCGTGGGGCAAGTTGAATCGTAGACAGCAAAACGCCCCGGCATCCGAAGATGGCGGGGCGTTTTGTGTGTTCTTGCGGGCCTCATCGCGGTGTTATGCCGAATGCCGCACCATGTCCACATGCGGAATGCCTGCTTCCAGGAATTCCTCACTGACCAGGCTGAAGCCCAGGCGCTCATAGAACGCCGTGGCCTGTACCTGTGCGCTCAACATCTGCTGCTTGAGCCCGCGCTTCTCGGCTTCACCGATCACCGCGTGCATCAGCGCATCGCCGACCTTCAAGCCGCGCCAGTCTTTCAGCACCGACACCCGGCCGACGTGGCCATCGGGCAGCAGGCGGGCGGTGCCAATCGGAAAGTCGCCTTCGAAGGCCAGAAAATGCACCGCCGTTGCGTCATCAGCATCCCATTCCAGCTCAGGAGGAACGGATTGCTCGGCGATGAACACCGTCTCACGAATGCGCCGGATCTCGGCGATGTCCTTCTGCCAGTCTGCGACACGAACGTGGATTTTATTCATCAGCAAACCCCAGGCTGCCTTGCTTGACCAGCTCGCACAGCAGGCCGCGGCCGTCTTCGTCGTTCAGCCAGTCACCGAGGTTATCGGTGTGCAGGGCGTCGGCAGCGCAGATCAATTTCAGCAGCTCGCGCAGTTTGCCCGGCAGGTAACGGCTCTGGCCGCTGGCGAACAGCAGCAGGTCGTCATCGACTTCGGACCAGGCCATGCGCGCGCTCGGGTTGCGGATCAGCACAGCGCCTTGTTCCAGGCTGGCGAGGAAGTCTTCTTCTTCGACTTCTTCCGGGCCGACGATCAGTTCCGGGTAGCGCGGCTCGGTCATGTACTGGCCGAACCAGGTCAGCAGCAGGCGCTCGTCGCTCATGTGCTCGGCCAGCAAAGCTTTCAGGCGATCAAGGGCGTCGTGCTGAATCTGGTGCGGATCGACCGCCGGCAGTGCGTCGGCGTCGGTGTAACGCTCTTCGTCAGTCAGGAACTGGCTGAGGAAGTCAGTGAAGTGAGTCAGCACTTCAGAGGCGCTCGGGGCGCGGAAGCCGACCGAGTAGGTCATGCAGTCATCCACCGCAACGCCGCAATGGGCCAGGCGTGGCGGCAGGTAGAGCATGTCACCGGGTTCCAGGACCCACTCATCGGTGGCTTCGAAGTCGGCGAGGATGCGCAGGTCCGCGTGCGGCAGCAGCTTGCTCTCGGAATCGCACATCTGGCCGATTTTCCAGTTGCGCTTGCCGTGACCCTGCAGCAGGAACACGTCGTAGTTGTCAAAGTGCGGACCGACGCTGCCACCTGGGGCGGCAAAGCTGATCATCACGTCGTCGACGCGCCAGCTCGGCAGGAAGCGAAAGTTTTCCAGCAACTCGCTGACTTCTGGCACGAATTGATCGACCGCTTGCACCAGCAGGGTCCACTCGGTTTCCGGCAACTTGCTGAATTCGTCTTCGGCAAACGGGCCGCGACGCATTTCCCAAGGACGCTCGCCGTGCTCGATCACCAGGCGCGATTCAACTTCTTCTTCCAGCGCCAGGCCGGCCAGTTCGTCTGGGTCGATCGGGTTTTCGAAATCAGGGATCGCCTGGCGAATCAGCAGTGGTTTTTTCTGCCAGTAGTCACGCAGGAATTCGCGCGCCGTGATGCCGCCCAGAAGTTGAAGAGGAATATCAGGATTCATGTGTAACCTATTGAAAAAATGCACTTTTCAGACGGGAATAAAAACGCCCGGCGCTGCCGGGCGTCTCAAAAGGGTCAAGCGGTCGATCAGATGCGTTTGGCTTGCTCTACAGCGTTACCGATGTAGTTCGCCGGGGTGAGCAGTTTCAGCTCGGCCTTGGCGGCGGCTGGCATGTCCAGACCGTCGATGAAAGTTTGCAGTGCTTCAGGGCTGATGCCCTTGCCACGGGTCAACTCTTTCAGTTTTTCGTACGGGTTTTCGATGTTGTAGCGACGCATCACGGTCTGGATTGGCTCGGCCAATACTTCCCAGCACGCGTCCAGGTCGGCAGCAATCTTCTGAGCGTTGAGCTCGAGTTTGCTGATGCCTTTGAGGCTGGCTTCGTACGCGATCACGCTGTGGGCGAAGCCGACACCGAGGTTGCGCAATACGGTGGAGTCGGTCAGGTCGCGCTGCCAGCGGGAAATCGGCAGCTTGCTCGCCAGGTGCTGGAACAGTGCGTTGGCGATGCCCAGGTTGCCTTCGGAGTTTTCGAAGTCGATCGGGTTGACCTTGTGCGGCATGGTCGACGAACCGATTTCGCCAGCGATGGTGCGCTGTTTGAAATAGCCCAGGGAGATGTAGCCCCAGATGTCGCGGTCGAAGTCGATCAGGATGGTGTTGAAGCGCGCGATCGCGTCGAACAGCTCGGCGATGTAGTCGTGCGGTTCGATCTGCGTGGTGTACGGGTTGAAGCCCAGGCCCAGCTCGTCTTCGATGAAGGCGCGGGCGTTCTCTTCCCAATCGATCTCAGGGTAGGCCGACAGGTGAGCGTTGTAGTTGCCGACAGCGCCGTTGATCTTGCCCAGCAGCGGAACGGCCGCGACTTGAGCGATTTGACGCTCCAGACGGTAAACCACGTTCGCCAGCTCTTTGCCCAGGGTAGTCGGCGAGGCCGGTTGACCGTGGGTGCGCGACAGCATCGGCACGTCAGCGAAACGGATGGCCAGTTCGCGGATGGCTTCAGCGGTCTGGCGCATCAGCGGCAGCATCACGTCATCACGGCCTTCGCGCAGCATCAGGGCGTGGGACAGGTTGTTGATGTCCTCGCTGGTGCAGGCAAAGTGGATGAATTCGCTGACAGCAGCCAGTTCCGGCAGCTTGGCCGCTTGCTCTTTGAGCAGGTATTCGATGGCTTTGACGTCGTGGTTGGTGGTGCGCTCAATCTCTTTGACACGCTCGGCGTGCTCCAGAGCGAAGTTTTCCGCCAGGGTGTTCAGCACAGCGTTGGCTTCGGCGGAGAACGCCGGCACTTCGCTGATACCTGGGTGAGCGGCCAGGCGCTGGAGCCAGCGCACTTCAACCAGAACGCGAGCACGGATCAGGCCGTATTCGCTGAAAATTGGGCGCAGGGCCTGGGTTTTGCCGGCGTAGCGGCCGTCAACAGGGGAAACCGCAGTGAGCGAAGAAAGCTGCATGGGGTGTTCTCGGACAGTCGGGCAACGAAATGGGGCGCGTATCATACATGAAAAAATCCGCCGGTCCGTTGCCAACTGACCAGCGTCTTACGCGTTACAAATTACAAAGGGTCTTGCAGGCGCGGTTCAGCTGCTGCGCATCAGCGGGTAAAGCTCTTTCAGCAACTTGCGACGGCTGATCACCAGCTGCCAGCGATGACCGCCCAACTGCCGCCACAGGCGCGCCGAACGAATTCCGGCCAGCAACAGGGCGCGGATCTTCGAAGCGTTGCTCGGTTGTTGCAGGTTGCGCATGTCGCCATGGACCTGAATTCGCTGGCGCAAGGTGCTCAGGGTGTCCTGATACAGGGCGCCGCACGCTGCAATCACGTTTTCGTGCGCCGGGCCGAAGTGCTCGACCTGGGACTGAATCTGCGGCAGACGCTTGCCGATCACATCGAGCATGTCATTGCGCTTGGCCAATTGACGCTCCAGACCAAGCATTGCCAGCGCATAGCGCAGCGGTTCGCGCTGAAGGGTGCTCGGGTCGCGTTCCAGGGCGCCAATCAATGCGCGGTAGCCTTCACGCAGATTGATGTCGTCGCCGCCGTAGACTTCCAGGGTGTCTTTTGGGTCGCGAATCAGCAGGCTGCCGAGCATGCACGTCAGGCCGGCTTCGGTGGTCTGGCCGGTCTTGGCGATCTTGTCGACCAGCACGGCGGCGAGAAACACACCGCCCAGGGCCGTCAGTTGCTCCTGAGTCGGGTTCATTGCTGCTCGCCTTGAGCCGTGCCTTTGCTGGTCCACGGCTCCGCGACTTCGATCACGCCGCCGCCGAGGCAGATTTCACCGTCGTAGAACACCACGGACTGGCCTGGGGTGACCGCGCGTTGCGGGTCATCGAAGGTCACGCGGTAGCCGGTGGCGGTTTTTTCCAGGGTGCACGGCTGGTCGCTTTGGCGATAGCGGACTTTGGCGGTCAATCGGCGTGGTTCGCTCAGGTCGATCGGGTTGACCCAATAGATGTCCGAGGCGAGCAGGGCGCGCGAGAACAGGTACGGATGGTCATTGCCCTGGCCAACGATCAATTCGTTGTGTTCCAGGTCTTTGATCAGCACGTACCACGGCTCGTCACTGGCGTCTTTCAAGCCGCCGATGCCCAGGCCCTGACGCTGACCGATGGTGTGATACATCAAGCCGTGGTGGCGGCCGATGACTTCACCTTCGGTGGTCTTGATCTCGCCTGGCTGGGCCGGCAGGTATTGCTTGAGGAAGTCGCTGAAGCGGCGTTCGCCGATAAAGCAGATCCCGGTGGAATCCTTTTTCTTCGCGGTGGCGAGTTCGTGTTTCTCGGCAATCGCGCGGACTTCGGGTTTTTCCAGCTCGCCGACCGGGAACAGGGTCTTGGCGATCTGTTCGCCGCCGACGGCGTGCAGGAAGTAGCTCTGGTCCTTGTTCGGGTCCAGGCCCTTGAGCAGCTCGGTGCGACCATCGATGTCGCGGCGACGCACGTAGTGACCGGTGGCGATCAGGTCGGCGCCGAGCATCATGGCGTAGTCGAGGAACGCCTTGAACTTGATCTCGCGGTTGCACAGGATGTCCGGGTTCGGCGTGCGACCGGCCTTGTATTCGGCCAGGAAGTGCTCGAACACGTTGTCCCAGTACTCGGCGGCGAAGTTGGCGGTGTGCAGCTTGATGCCGATCTTGTCGCACACGGCCTGGGCGTCCGCCAGGTCATCCATGGCGGTGCAGTATTCCGTTCCATCGTCTTCTTCCCAGTTCTTCATGAACAGGCCTTCCACCTCATAACCCTGCTCGATCAGCAGGAGAGCGGAAACGGAAGAGTCCACGCCGCCGGACATGCCGACAATGACGCGCTTCTTTTGTGTGTCAGAAGGGGCTGGATCACGCATAGGGATTCAATGAGTGTCTTGAAAAAGGACGCGATTCTAACAGGCCGAAGCCCGCAAGGCTAAAGAGAAGGGCGGATCAGTTCGAGGCCGAAGAGTTTGCCGTCCAGATAATCATCAATACAGCGGATGATCAGCTCACTGCGCCAGTTTGCGCGCTGTGCCAGCAGTTCGTCACGCGTCAGCCATTTTGCGCCGACGATGCCGTCGTCCAGCTGATAGTCGGGGTGATGTTTGAGCGGTTTTGCGGTGAAACAGACCCGCTGATACGTCACGCCGTTGCTTGGGGCGGTGTAGAGGTAAATGCCCACCACGCCAGTCGGCTCGACGTCCCAGCCGGTTTCCTCGAGGGTTTCGCGTACGGCGGCCTCGATCAGGGTTTCGTCCGGGTCGAGGTGGCCGGCGGGTTGGTTGAGCACCGTTCGTCCGTGCTTGGTTTCTTCAACCATCAGGAAACGACCGTTGTCTTCGACGATGGTGGCGACGGTGATGTGGGGTAGCCAATCCATGAAGCATCCTCGATTTTTATAGTGGAACACGGTCAATGTGGGAGCGGGCTTGCTCGCGAATGCGGTGGGTCAGCCAGCATGATTGTTGAATGATAAACCGCATTCGCGAGCAAGCCCGCTCCCACATTGGTCCAGTGTTCACATTGAAAGTGTGTGAACGCCACAAACACAAACCCCGGCGCAGGGCCGGGGTTTGTGATGTTCCCTTACAACCTTAAACCAGCGCAGCGATCGCGGCGTTGAAGGTGTTGCTCGGGCGCATGGCCTTGCTGATCAGCTCGGCATTGGCATGGTAGTAACCGCCGATGTCCACTGGCTTGCCCTGAACGGCGTTGAGCTCGGCAACGATGGTTGCTTCGTTCTCGGTCAGGGTCTTGGCCAGTTCGCCGAACTGCGCTTGCAGTGCAGTGTCTTCGGTCTGGGCAGCCAGGGCTTGAGCCCAGTACAGCGCCAGGTAGAAGTGGCTGCCGCGGTTGTCGATGTTGCCGACTTTACGCGATGGCGACTTGTTGTTGTCCAGGAACTGGCCAGTAGCCTGATCCAGGGTCTTGGCCAGAACCAGCGCCTTAGGGTTGTTGTAGGTAACACCCAGGTGCTCAAGGGAAGCGGCCAGGGCCAGGAACTCACCCAGGGAATCCCAGCGCAGGAAGTTCTCTTCCAGCAGTTGCTGAACGTGCTTCGGAGCCGAACCGCCGGCGCCGGTTTCGAACAGACCGCCGCCGTTCATCAGCGGAACGATCGACAGCATCTTGGCGCTGGTGCCCAGTTCCATGATCGGGAACAGGTCAGTCAGGTAGTCGCGCAGTACGTTGCCGGTCACCGAGATGGTGTCCTTGCCTTCGCGGGTACGGCCCAGAGTGAAGGCCATCGCGTCGACTGGCGACATGATGCGGATGTCCAGGCCGGAGGTGTCGTGATCCTTCAGGTAAGCCTGAACTTTCTCGATCACTACGCCGTCGTGGGCGCGCATTGGGTCCAGCCAGAAAATCGCTGGAGTGGCGCTTGCGCGAGCACGGTTGACGGCCAGTTTGACCCAGTCCTGGATCGGCGCGTCTTTGGTCTGGCACATGCGGAAGATGTCGCCGGCTTCAACCGACTGTTCCAGCAGCATGCGGCCAGCGCCATCGGAAACCCGAACTACGCCGTTGGCCTTGATCTGGAAAGTCTTGTCGTGCGAGCCGTACTCTTCGGCTTTCTTCGCCATCAGGCCAACGTTTGGCACGCTGCCCATGGTGGTTGGATCGAAAGCGCCGTGCAGCTTGCAGTCTTCGATCACCGCCTGGTAGATGGTGGCGTAGCAGCGATCCGGGATCACAGCCTTGGTGTCGTGCAACTGACCGTCAGTGCCCCACATTTTGCCGGAGTCACGGATCATCGCCGGCATCGAGGCGTCGACGATAACGTCGCTCGGCACGTGCAGGTTGGTGATGCCTTTGTCGGAGTTGACCATGGCCAACGACGGACGATCGGCGTAGACCGCCTGGATGTCCGCTTCGATCTGCGCTTGCTGCTCAGCCGGCAGGGCTTTGATGCGAGCGTACAGGTCGCCGATGCCGTTGTTCAGGTTGAAGCCGATCTGCGCCAGCACGTCAGCGTGCTTGGCCAGTGCGCCTTTATAGAACTCGGCAACGATCTGGCCGAACATGATCGGGTCGGAGACCTTCATCATGGTGGCTTTCAGGTGAACCGACAGCAGCACGCCTTTGGCTTTGGCGTCTTCGATCTCGGCAGCAATGAAGCTGCGCAGAGCGTTTTTGCTCATGACTGCGCAATCGAGGATCTCACCGGCTTGCACGGTGGTTTTTTCTTTCAGGACGGTGGTGGTGCCGTCTTGAGCGATCAGTTCGATTTTGACGGCGTCAGCGGCGTCGATCAGGGCAGCTTTTTCGCTACCGTAGAAATCGCCGGTGCTCATGTGCGCGACGTGGGACTTGGAGTCCGCAGCCCAGGCGCCCATTTTGTGCGGGTGTTTGCGCGCGTAGTTCTTGACCGACAGCGGTGCACGACGATCGGAGTTGCCTTCGCGCAGAACCGGGTTCACGGCGCTGCCCTTGATCTTGTCGTAACGCGACTTGGCGAGCTTGTCGGCGTCGCTGGTCACGGTTTCCGGGTAGTCAGGCAGTGCGAAGCCCTGGGCTTGCAGTTCCTTGATCGCGGCTTGCAGTTGCGGAACCGAGGCGCTGATGTTCGGCAACTTGATGATGTTGGCTTCAGGCGTAACGGCCAGGTCGCCCAGTTCGGCGAGGTGGTCGGCTACGGCTTTGTCACCCAGTTGCTCGGGGAAGCTGGCCAGGATGCGCCCTGCAAGAGAGATATCGCGGGTTTCCACGGCGATATCAGCGGAGGCGGTGAAGGCCTCTACGATAGGCAACAGTGAATAGGTGGCGAGGGCGGGAGCTTCGTCGGTGAAGGTATAGATGATCTTCGAGCGGGTGGGCATATTCGGATTAACTCTCTCTTCTTTGCTAAAGCGTGCGCAGAAAAACTCGAGGGGCGCCGGGTAAGCGCGTTCGTTCAAAGTCATCCATGAGCCGAATGTCGAGATTTCTTCGCGGTGATGTTGGGTGCATCAGTCGAGCGTCAAGCGGGTGGGCTGCGGTAACAACCCGGCTTTTTCAGGCCCAAAGCCTCGTAATAGAGAGGTCGGCCATCGTGACTCTGTGGTCAGCGGGCGGCATTATACATAGGTAGCTGGCAATCTGCCGATGGTTCATATGCAACGATTGTCGTCCATTGGTCTAAAGGTCGCAGGGGCGAGTGGGGCGTAGAGTCTTGCACCGTGCTTGAGTTTGGCGCTTTTCCCTTTGCTTTCAGGCTTGTAGGTCGCGAACTGTGCAGCTTTGCGGCAGATGGTTGGAACATAGGGTTTGCGTGCCGATTTAACTGGGGTACGCTCGAACGAAGCCAGATGTTCAATCCAAACAATGGAGTTCAGCATGGGATACAAGAAGATTCAGGTTCCAGCAGTCGGCGACAAAATCACCGTCAACGCGGACCATTCTCTCAATGTTCCTAACAACCCGATCATCCCCTTCATCGAAGGTGATGGTATTGGCGTTGATATCAGCCCGGTCATGATCAAGGTTGTCGATGCTGCTGTTAAGAAGGCTTACGGCGGCGAGCGCAAAATTTCCTGGATGGAAGTCTACGCCGGGGAGAAAGCGACTCAGGTTTACGATCAGGACACCTGGCTACCCCAGGAAACCCTGGACGCAGTTAAAGATTACGTGGTTTCCATCAAGGGCCCTCTGACCACCCCGGTCGGTGGCGGCATCCGTTCCCTGAACGTGGCCCTGCGTCAGCAACTCGACCTTTATGTCTGCCTGCGCCCTGTGCGTTGGTTCGAAGGCGTGCCTAGCCCGGTCAAGAAGCCAGGCGACGTCGACATGACGATCTTCCGTGAGAACTCGGAAGACATCTACGCCGGTATCGAGTGGAAAGCCGGTTCGCCGGAAGCGACCAAAGTCATCAAGTTCCTTAAAGATGAAATGGGCGTCACCAAGATTCGTTTCGACGAAAACTGCGGTATCGGCATCAAGCCGGTTTCCCTGCAAGGCACCAAGCGTCTGGCGCGAAAAGCGCTGCAGTATGTGGTCGACAACGACCGCGACTCGCTGACCATCGTGCACAAAGGCAACATCATGAAGTTCACCGAAGGTGCCTTCAAGGAATGGGCCTACGAAGTGGCAGCTGAAGAATTCGGCGCGACCCTGCTCGATGGCGGTCCGTGGATGCAGTTCAAAAACCCGAAAACCGGCAAGAACGTTATCGTCAAAGATGCCATCGCCGACGCCATGCTCCAGCAGATCCTGCTGCGCCCGGCCGAATACGATGTGATCGCGACCCTGAACCTGAACGGCGACTACCTCTCCGACGCCCTGGCGGCGGAAGTGGGCGGTATCGGTATCGCACCGGGTGCCAACCTGTCTGACACCATTGCGATGTTCGAAGCGACCCACGGTACTGCGCCGAAGTACGCTGGCAAGGACCAGGTCAACCCAGGTTCCCTGATCCTGTCCGCAGAGATGATGCTGCGTCACATGGGCTGGACCGAAGCGGCTGATCTGATCATCAAAGGCACCAACGGCGCGATTTCGGCCAAGACAGTGACCTATGACTTCCACCGTCTGATGGAAGGCGCGAAGCTGCTGTCTTCTTCGGCGTTTGGTGATGCGCTCATCTCGCATATGTAAGCCGCATATGTAAGCGAATCAGCATTAAAAAAAACCGCCTTCGGGCGGTTTTTTTATGACTGGATGACGGGTTGCGTCAACTCGACACCGTTTCTTGCTGGGTGGCAGCGGCCTGTTCGTTCTCGGTCGTGGCAGCCCCAATCTTGACTGCGTGCAGCCCTTTGGGTCCCTGGACGATCTCGAAGCTTACGAGTTGCCCGGCCTTGAGAGTCTTGTATCCGTTCATTTCAATGGCCGAATAGTGTGCAAAGAAATCAATAAGATGACCGTCTTCGTCACGGCCTTCTCTGGCATCGGTGTTAATGAAACCGAACCCCTTGGCATTGTTGAACCATTTCACCTTACCGACTGACATACCCATATCCCTCTGCAACAGACTCCATCACTGGAGTATCATCCAGTTCATCCGCAGTCATTTCCTGGAAATAAGATTGACTCCGCGGACCTTTTTTACCCACTGTGGGCTCTATTGGTTGTAACACCGATTTCCCGATAGTCAAGGTGACCGGGCAGTCGGAGTTGAAAACGTCCATAGCCGCCCCCACCACTGTATTTGCACAACTGACGAACCTTTCTTTCCATGCATGCAATCAGCCAGATTCGACTAACATTCAATCAGGATCGCCCTGATTCACACGACGACGATTCCGCAGGCATTGCTGTTCAGGAGGCAAAGCCTGCTTTACAGGCGCCGCCGATGTACAAGGTGGTTTTGTTTAATGATGACTACACACCGATGGATTTCGTCGTCGAAGTGCTCGAGGTGTTTTTTAACCTGAATCGCGAGCTGGCGACCAAGGTCATGCTGGCCGTCCACACAGAAGGACGGGCAGTATGTGGAGTGTTTACCCGCGACATCGCCGAGACTAAGGCCATGCAGGTCAACCAGTACGCCAGGGAAAGCCAGCATCCGCTACTCTGTGAAATCGAGAAGGACGGTTAATCGCCGACCACTTGGGTATGAGGTGAAGCTATGTTAAACCGCGAGCTCGAAGTCACCCTCAATCTTGCCTTCAAGGAGGCACGTTCGAAGCGTCATGAGTTCATGACCGTCGAACACCTCCTGCTGGCCCTATTGGACAATGAGGCTGCCGCCACCGTTTTGCGTGCCTGCGGCGCAAACCTCGACAAACTCAAGCACGATCTGCAGGAGTTCATCGACTCCACCACGCCATTGATCCCCGTTCATGACGAGGATCGTGAGACCCAGCCAACCCTGGGCTTCCAGCGTGTTCTGCAACGTGCTGTCTTTCACGTACAGAGCTCGGGCAAACGCGAAGTGACTGGCGCCAACGTACTGGTCGCGATCTTCAGTGAGCAAGAGAGTCAGGCAGTGTTCCTGCTGAAACAGCAGAGCGTTGCGCGCATCGATGTCGTCAACTACATCGCACACGGCATTTCCAAAGTGCCGGGGCATGGCGATCACTCTGAAGGTGAACAAGATATGCAGGACGACGAGGGCGGTGAGTCTTCTTCTTCAGGCAATCCTCTGGATGCTTATGCCAGCAACCTCAACGAACTCGCGCGCCAGGGTCGAATCGATCCATTGGTAGGCCGTGAGCTGGAAGTCGAGCGCGTTGCGCAGATCCTGGCGCGTCGTCGCAAAAACAATCCGTTGCTGGTGGGCGAGGCGGGTGTGGGTAAAACCGCGATTGCCGAAGGCCTGGCCAAACGCATTGTCGACAACCAGGTGCCGGACCTGCTGGCCAACAGCGTGGTGTATTCCCTCGATCTGGGGGCCTTGCTGGCCGGGACAAAATACCGCGGCGATTTCGAGAAACGCTTCAAGGCGTTGCTCAATGAGCTGAAAAAACGTCCGCAGGCGATCCTGTTCATCGACGAAATCCACACCATCATTGGTGCGGGTGCCGCGTCCGGTGGCGTCATGGATGCCTCGAACCTGCTCAAGCCGCTGCTGTCGTCGGGTGATATCCGTTGCATCGGTTCGACCACGTTCCAGGAATTCCGCGGGATCTTCGAGAAGGACCGTGCTTTGGCCCGGCGCTTCCAGAAGGTCGACGTGTCGGAGCCTTCGGTGGAAGACACCATTGGCATCCTGCGCGGCCTGAAAGGTCGTTTCGAAGCGCACCACAACATCGAATACAGCGATGAAGCGTTGCGTGCGGCGGCGGAACTGGCCTCGCGCTATATCAATGACCGGCACATGCCGGACAAGGCCATCGACGTCATCGACGAGGCGGGCGCCTACCAGCGTCTGCAGCCAATCGAGAAACGCGTGAAACGCATCGAAGTGCCTCAGGTCGAGGACATCGTCGCGAAAATCGCGCGGATTCCGCCTAAGCACGTCACCAGTTCCGACAAAGAGCTGCTGCGTAACCTTGAGCGTGACCTGAAGCTGACAGTATTTGGCCAGGATGCCGCAATCGACTCGTTGTCGACCGCGATCAAACTGTCCCGTGCCGGCCTCAAGTCGCCTGACAAGCCAGTCGGTTCGTTCCTGTTCGCAGGGCCTACCGGTGTCGGTAAAACCGAAGCGGCGCGTCAGTTGGCCAAGGCGTTGGGCATCGAACTGGTTCGCTTCGACATGTCCGAGTACATGGAGCGCCACACCGTATCGCGTCTGATCGGTGCGCCTCCAGGTTATGTCGGGTTCGATCAGGGCGGTCTACTGACCGAAGCCATCACCAAGCAGCCTCACTGCGTGCTGTTGCTCGATGAGATCGAGAAGGCGCATCCGGAAGTCTTCAACCTGCTGCTGCAGGTGATGGACCACGGTACGCTGACCGATAACAACGGGCGCAAGGCGGACTTCCGTAACGTGATCGTCATCATGACGACCAACGCCGGTGCCGAAACGGCAGCTCGCGCTTCGATCGGTTTCACCCATCAGGACCACTCGTCCGATGCGATGGAAGTGATCAAGAAGAGCTTCACGCCGGAGTTCCGCAACCGTCTGGACACCATTATCCAGTTTGGTCGCCTCAGTCATGAGGTCATCAAAAGCGTGGTGGACAAGTTCCTTACCGAGCTTCAGGCGCAGCTGGAAGACAAGCGCGTGCAGCTGGAAGTGACGGACGCAGCGCGCGGCTGGCTGGCAGTGGGTGGCTACGACACGGCAATGGGTGCTCGACCAATGGCGCGTTTGATTCAGGACAAGATCAAGCGTCCGCTGGCGGAAGAGATCCTCTTTGGCGAACTGGCCGACCATGGTGGTGTGGTTCACATCGATCTCAAGGACGGCGAGCTGACCTTCGACTTCGAGACCACGGCTGAAATGGCCTGACGGCTGTTGCTGTAAAGCAAAAGGCGCCTTCGGGCGCCTTTTTTGTTGTCTATGAGATTGGGTGTGTATCCGTTGCTGCGGTAACGGCTGCTTAGGGTTTCGCCCTTACGGCGACTCACTTTTTTTACAAGCCCCTCCGTGTCAGGCTACCTGTCGCCCTTGTTGATTGACTCAATCATTCAAGAGGGCGAAGGTGCATAACAATGTCCAAAATGGGCAAGCGATACGAAAGCGACTTCAAAGACTGGGTCGTTCTGCAAATGATGCCGCCCCTCAATCGATCAGTGGCAGAACTTGCCGT